>JAGWJU010000068.1 GCA_028865585.1 Elusimicrobiota bacterium
GCCGCAGCGCTTGGCCTCGGCCATGAGCTGGGCGCCGGCCATGACCATGGGCTCCTTGTTGGCCAGGGCCACGGCCTTTCCCGAGCGCAGGGCCGCTAAAAGAGGCTTAAACCCCACGCCGCCGACCAAGCTCATCAAAACGAGATCCACGTCGGGGCGCGACGCGATGTCGACTAGGCCCTCGGTGCCGGGGCGTTCGTGCGTGCAGAAGCCGTTGAGGTTTTGTTTCAAGCGCGCCGCCGCGGCCGCGTCGAACAAAGAGACCGACTTGGGCTTGAACGTCCGCGCCTGGCGCGAGAGCAGATCCGCGTTGCTGTGGGCCGAGAGCGCCACGACCTCGAATTCTCCCGGCATTTGACGCACGACGTCCAAGGCGTTGACGCCGATGGAGCCGGTCGAGCCGATGATGGCGATGCGCTTCATGAATTCATTTCCCTAGTCCGAATATAATTAAACAATAATAAAAGAGGGGGGCGGCGAGCAAAAAGGAATCGAAGCGGTCCATGATGCCCCCGTGTCCCGGCAAAATCGCGCCGGAGTCCTTAACGCCCACCGCGCGTTTGATGAGGGACTCGGCCAAGTCCGAAAGCTGGCCGAAGACGCCGATGAGCGCGCCCAGCGCGAGCGCCTCCGCTATCGGCAGGACGCCGCGGCTCAGCGCGGAAAAAACAGAGGAGGCCAAGAGAGCCGCGGCGAACCCCGCGGCCGCGCCCTCCCACGTCTTCTTGGGGCTCAAGGCCGGCGCCAAGGGGTGGGAGCCCAGAGTCTTTCCAACCGCGTAGGCGGCGATGTCCGTGGCCCAGACGCAGATGAACAAAAAGAAACTCGCCTCGCGGCCGGCGGCTCCCAGAGCCCTGATGGGCCCCAGGTATGCGGGCAAAATCCCGAAGAAGCACGCCCCGAACACGGTCAGCGCCAGCCGCTCGATGGAGGCGTCCTTCGCGGCCATCTCCAGAAGAACGGCCGCCGCGGCCGTGAAGGCAAAGGGGATCTGCGCCGGAAATCCCAGCGCCACGAAAACGGCCATCGCGCCGCCGCCCAGAACGCACAGCCAGGTCCGCACGGGCCGGCGGCCCAGGGTGAGGATAACGCCGTACTCGTAGAGGCACAGGACGCAGACGGTCGACACGAAGGCGGAGTACGCCAGGCCCCCGTGATAAATCAAGAAAAGAAGAATCGGGATGCCGATCAATCCCGTGATGATGCGGGGGAAAATCATCCCAGGCCTCCGAAGCGGCGGTGGCGCTTCTGATACTCGCAGATCGCCGCGTTGAGATCCTTGCGCCTAAAGTCGGGCCAGAACACGGGGGTGATGTAGATTTCCGCGTAAGCGCTCTGCCAAAGCAGGAAATTAGAGAGGCGCATCTCGCCCGAAGTGCGGATGACCAGGTCCGGATCGGGCAGGCCCGCGGTGTAGAGGGCGCCCGACAGGGATTCCTCGGTGATCTCCTTGGCGCCCGAGGCGATAAGCGCGTTGGCCGCGTCGACGATTTCCTGGCGCGAGCCGTAGTTGAGCGCGAGATTGAGGACGAGGCCCGAGTTCTTCTCCAGGCGGCGGATGGACTCCTGCAGCTCGGCGCGGACCGCGGCCGGAAGGGCGTCCAGGCGGCCGACGGCGCGCAGGCGGACGTTGTTCTTGTCGAGCTCGAGCGTCTCCCTTTTAAGGGCGTAGGATAAGAGGCGCATGAGTTGGGACACCTCGCTCTTGGGGCGCAGCCAGTTTTCGGTCGAGAAGGAGTAGAGGGTCAGGACCTTGACGCCCAATTCCGCGCAGCCGCGCACGATTTGGCGCACCGACTCGACGCCGGCGCGGTGCCCGGCCAACCGCGGCAGGCCGCGGGATCTGGCCCAACGGCCGTTGCCGTCCATGATGACGGCCACGTGGGAGGGGATGTTTGAAACGTCCGGGGCCGCGTCTTCCGGAAGGGCGTGAGCCTTATGCGGCATGGGGCATGCGGTCCGGCTCAGACCGTGACGATCTCTTTTTCTTTGCGGGAGACTTCCTGGTCGATGTCCTTGATGCAGGCGTCGGTGATTTTCTGGACCCGGGTCTCAAGCGCCCGGGCGTCGTCTTCCGTAATTTCCTTGGCCTTCTCGGCCTTCTTGATCTTCTCGAGCGCGTCGTGGCGGTCGTTTCGCACGCCCACGCGAAAATCCTCGCCGATGCGCTTGGCGACCTTGACCAGGTCCTTCCGGCGTTCCTCGGTCATGGACGGCATGATGAGGCGGATAATCTTGCCGTCGTTCTGCGGAGGCACGCCCAAGTCGGACTTCTGGATGGCCTTGTCGATTTCGACCAAAGCCGTGGGGTCCCAGGGGCGGATCTCCAAGACCCGCGCCTCGGGGACGGAAATCGCGGCGACCTGCTTCAAGGGCACGCTTTGTCCGTAGTACTCGACCTTGACGGACTCCAGGACCGCCGGATTGGCCCGGCCCGTGCGCAGGACGGAGTATTCCTTGCCCAGCTTGGAGAGCCGTTCCTTCATGCTCTCCTCCATGCGGCTCACGACGGCGTTGATGGCTTCGGTGATCGGCATATCTATCCTTCCATGATTAAAGTTCCCACTTTCTGTCCGCTCACGGCGCGGGAAATGTTGCCGTCGAGCGAAAGATCGAAAACCAGGATGGGCATGCGGTTTTCCATGCACAAGGTGAGCGCGGTCGCGTCCATCACGCGCAGGCGCTGCCGGATGGCCTCCATGAAAGTCACCTGGGAGAGCTTCTTCGCGCTCTTATTGGTCTTGGGATCGTCCGTGTAGACGCCGTCGACCGTGGTGGCCTTCAAGAGAGCCTCGGCCTCGATTTCCACGGCGCGCAAAGAAGAGGCCGTGTCCGTGGTGAAATAGGGGTTGCCCGTGCCGCCCGCGAAAATAACGATGCGGCCCTTCTCCAGGTGGCGGATGGCCCGGCGGCGGATGTAGGGCTCGGCGAGCTTGGCGATCTCGATGGCCGTCTGCACGCGCGTCGGCACGCCGTGATGCTCCAGGGCCTCCTGCAGGGCCATGGCGTTGATGACCGTGGCCAGCATGCCCATGTAGTCGGCGGTCACGCGGCCGATGACCGCGTCGTGGTTCGAGGCGCCGCGCCAGATGTTGCCGCCGCCGACGACGATGCCGATTTGCACGCCCTTGTCGTGCGCGAGCTTGATCTCGCGCGCGATGCGGCCCAGGGCCTTAGGATCGATGCCGTGGCCGGCTTTTTCGCAAAGAGATTCCCCGGAGAGCTTTAGAAGAACCCGGGAATATCGGCTCATTCTCCGACTTGATAGCGCGCGAAGCGGGTCACCGTCACGGGCTGGCCCAGTTGCTTTCCGGCGTCCTCGATGAGCTTGGAGACGGGGGTCTTGTTGTCCCGCACGCTCATTTGATCAAGGAGGCAGAAGGCCTGGTAGAAGAGCTTGTTGATTTTGCCCTCGACGATTTTCGCGATGGCCGCGTCGGGCTTGCCTTCCTTGCGCAGCACCTCGGCGTGGATTTCCTTCTCCTTCGCGATGACGTCGGCCGGCACTTCCTCCCGCCTCAAGTAGCGGGGGGCGAAACCCACGATTTGAAGGAGGATTTCCTTGGAAAGCGCCGCGATCACGTCCGACTTCGCGGCGTCGCCGGGGGCCGTCATCTCGATGAGCGCGCCGATCTTGCCGCCGTGGTGGACGTAGGCGCCCACATAACGGTCCTTTTGCGCCGCAAAGCGCTCCAGGCGCCGCAGGGTGATATTCTCTCCCAGCTTGGCGATGAGAGGCGCGATGTCGTCCTTGGCGCCCTCGGGACTGGAAAGCGTTCCCGCGGCCGTCTTTTCGGCGAGCTTCGTCACCAGCATCTCGAAGTCCGGCGTGCGCGCCACGAAATCGGTCTCACAGGAGACTTCGAGGATGGCGCCGCCGCCAGCGTTGACGAGACAGCCCACTTTGCCTTCTTTCATGGTCCGCGCCGCGCGCTTGGCCGCGTCGGCCAAGCCCTTCTTGCGCAGGATGGTCAAAGCGTCCTCAACCTTGCCGTTGGACTCGGTTAGGGCCTTCTTGCAGTCCATGAAGCCGGCGCCGGTCTTTTGGCGCAGCTCCAAGATGAGCGAGTTGCTGTCGGCCATGGCTTAAGCCTCCTGCGTGGAAGAACCCGCCGCCGCGACTTCTTCGGTCTGTTCCGAAGATTCCTCTTCCTCTCCGGAAAGCATCTGCTTTTCGGCGTCCCCGAGAGTGGGCTGCTCCGTCTGGCGCGACGAGCGCCCCTCAAGGATGGAATCCGCGATGAAGCCGCAGAAGAGCTTGATGGAGCGCGCCGCGTCGTCGTTGCCCGGGATGGGATGGTCGATGAGATCCGGATTGCAGTCGGTGTCGCAGACCGCGACGATGGGAATCCCCATGCGCCGGGCCTCTTGGACCGCCAAGTGCTCTTCGACCGGGTCGATGATGAACATGACGTCCGGGGGCCGGTTCAAAACCCGGATTCCGGTCAGCACCTTCTTCAGGCGCAACATCTCCTTGTTGAGGCGGGAGACCTCCTTCTTGGAGAGAACCGTGAACAGGCCGTCGCGCTCCCACTTCTCGAGCTCCTCCAAGCGCTGCACGGACTTGCGCAGGGTCGCGAAGTTGGTCAGCGTGCCGCCCAGCCACTTTTCGCACACGTAGGCCGCGCCGCAGCGCTCGGCCTCGGCCTTGATGAGCTCGCGGGCCTGCTTCTTCGTGCCCACGAACAGGAAGGTCATGTCCTGCGCGGCGCAGTCCTTGACGAAGGCGTTGACCTTTTTGATCTCCTTGACCGTCTTCTGCAAGTCGATGATGTGGATATTGTTTCGCTCGCCGAAGATGAAACGGCCCATTTTGGGATTCCAACGCCAGGTCTGGTGGCCGAAATGGACGCCGGCCTCCAGCATCGTCTTCATCGAAATATTGACCATCGCGAGAATCTTGCCTCCCGAGTTAATTTGCCGACCGCCGCCCAAGCCGCCTCGCCTTCTTCTTATTAAGGGGAAGCGGCGCCAAATCGGACGCGACTTGGTAAGCTTATCAAATTTCGGCGCGAATTTGACAGCCCAATCGGCGAAAATGGCCTTTGCCGGGGGTAGGTCCAAGGGCTTAGGCCCCGGGGGGCCGCAAGTCTCATGCGGCAGGACCGGGGATAGGCTATCATTCCCCTCATGACCGTTTCAGCTCGGCTGAAAAGGGCATTTCTAGCGGCCGGCCTGGGCGCGACGTGCGCTCTAGGGGCTTCGGCTCAGGGGTGGCGCGCGGAGCCGGAGCTTCCGGAAACGCCCGGCGCCCCTCTCCAAGTGCTGGCCCAGGCCGAGGCTCCCGTCTGGGACGCGGCCAAGCTGGATCACTTTTTCGACGCCGCGCCCGTCAGGCCGCCCACCCTTCTGCGTCGGCGCCCGCCCCGAAGGCAGCGCGCCCGCACCCACGAATTCCACGGACGGCGGCGCTTCCAGGAGATCGCGCGGCGGGCACTGCGATACCGGCGGCGGGCGGCGCGCGCGGAACGCCGCCCCTATCATCGCCTTCTTGTCCCCACGCCCAAGGTGACTCCCGCCTACCGCCTGACGTTCACCGCCCTGCTCAGGCATCCCGGCGAGACCGACCGCTACGACGGCCTCATCGTCCGCTACGCGGTGGCCAACGGCCTCGATCCGCGCCTGGTCAAGGCCGTCATCGCGGCCGAGTCCGAGTTCGTGCTCGACGCGCGCTCTCCCGTGGGCGCCCGCGGGCTCATGCAGGTCATGCCGCGCACGGCCGCGAATTTCGGAGTGGCCAAGTCGGAACTCAACACGCCCCGGGACAACATCGAGGCCGGCACCGCCTATCTCGCCCAGCTTTTCAAGACCGTCATCCGCTTCTACCACATGCCGATGAAGACCTTCCGCCACCCGCCCCTGTGGCTGACCGAGCGCGTCATCGCCTGCTACCACGCCGGGCCGCGCTACCTGCGCCGCGACCGCTGGCTGCGCCAAACCCGGCTCTACGTCAGGCGGGTGCTTCTCTTCTACCGCTCCGCCGTCACCCAGTTCCACTGGGCTCCCGCCTCCCCGCTGGGCTTCCTGCAGGGCTCCATCTAAGCTTCCGCCGATTAGGCCCTAAGTCCTTCGGCGGCCTGCGACCAAAGGCCCTTTTTCACCGAAGCGCCGGCGTTATACTCCCATTCGTCATGGCGTCCAAGAAGATCGTCGGGGCGCTTTCCCGGGCGCTGTTTCCGCTCATTGCGGCCGCGGGCGTTTACCAGATCGTCCAAATCAGCCGCAGCCCTCTTCCCGAGCTTTCCGAGGAATCCGCCCCGGCGGACGCGCCGGACGGCCGCCAAACGGCCTTCCAATCCGTCCGGTCCGCCGCGGCTTTGTCCGCGCCTCCCCTTCCTTCGGCCTCGGACTCCGCGCCCGCAAGGCGCCCCGAATACAAGGACGCGCCCGCCTTCGTTCCCTCCGAACCGCATCCGGCCGGCCGCGCTCCATCCGATAAGTCTTCCCGATGGTCGTCTTGGAGCGCAGACGAGGCCGCCGACGCGGCACTCCCACGGGCGGGCGAAAATCAAAACACACTCTCCAAATCAAAGCGCTGGAAAATCTCCGGGCTCGGCGGAACAAAGCGCCAGGGCGGCGCCCGCACCCTCGGGCACCGGCAGGAATTCAGCCGGTACAAACGCGGCGATTCGGAGGAAAACCAGGAGTTCCCGCCGCGGAAGCGACGCCGGCATTCCGCGTTCGGTTGGCGCTCGATTTCGGCCCATGGGGTTCATGTCCGCGCAGAGCTGGAATT
>JAGWJU010000069.1 GCA_028865585.1 Elusimicrobiota bacterium
CCCGCGAGCACTACCGCATCCTGGATTTTCTCCTCAAAAAAGGGCTCACCCGCGTCTACCTGCGCTACGTCACCAATTTTTCCAGCCTGCGCTTCGAGGGCCAAGACGTGCTCGGCCTATGGTCCCGCTTCGAGCGGGTGCGCGTGGCCGCGAGCCTGGACGGCAGCGGGCGGCGCGGCGAGTACCTGCGCGCGGGCCTGGACTGGGGCGCGGCGGTCAAAAACCGCGAGGAGATGCTGCGCCGCTGCCCCCAAACCGAGTTCAACGTGTCGGCAACCTTGAGCCTCTTCAACGCGCTCCACCTGCCGGACTTCCACCGCGACTGGGTCGAAAAAGGCTACATCGGCCGGGACGATTTCTTCGTCAATCCCCTGCTCAGCCCTCCCTGGTACAGCGCCCAGGTCCTGCCGGAGGATTTCAAGAGGCGCGTCCAAGAGTCCTACCGCCGCCACCGCCTGGAGTTTCTCGCCGAAACCCGCCGCGCCGCTGCCGAGTTCGAGGCCGCCGAGCGCTTCCTCGCGGCCCGAGACGCAAGCCGCCTCCTGCCCGACTGGGCCAAGGTCACCCGCCGCTTGGACGCCCTGCGCGGCGAGAACTGCCGAGAAGCCTTCCCGGAGCTCTCCCCCTTGCTCGAACCCGCGCCCTGCGGCCGGGGCTCAAGGGCCTAACCGGGCCTAGGCCCAAAACCTCCTTTAAAGGACCCCGAAGCCTCAGGCTCCCGCCGGCCCCTTCCTTTATAATAGCGGCAAGTCCCTTTTCAGGAGGATTTTAAATGAAGCTTCTCTCCAAGGCCGCCGCCGTGTCCTGCGCCGCCCTCATTTTGCTTTCACCCGGAACCGGCTGCTGGACCGCGCTGGCCGGCGACTTCGCCGCGCCCGAGGCCGAAGGACTTCACGCCGAGAGCGCCGTCATGGCCATGCCCGGCGCCAGGGAGATACCGCTCAACGCCGCGCTGCCCATCGAGGCCCTGGGCGCGGACGCGCGGATCCCGAACCTTAACGGAATTTCCGGCGTCCAAGTGCCCGCCGCCGGGGCCGAGCTGCAGGCCGAGTCTCCCGCTTTGACGCAAACGGGCGCGCCCGAAGTCCTCGCCGCCCAGGCAAACGCGCGGCCCGCCCAAGCCGCCGTCACGCCCGCGGAACCCGGCGCCGAGCAGGCCCTGCAGGCCAAGACGCTCATTCTGCGCCGGCGGACGATTTTGGGCCGCACCGCGGCCGCGGTCAAGACGGCGCTGTCCGGCAAAAGCCGCGCGCAAAACGCGGCGTCCGCGCGCCTCGAAGGCGAGCGGACGTTCGACGGCCTGGGCGCGGTCTCGCGGGCCGCGGGCATTTCCGCGGAAGCGCCGGCCGCTCTCTTTGAAACCTCCGCCGCCCGGACGCGCGGCGATTTAGCCGCGGCGTTAAAGGCCTCCTCCCCCGAGGGCGGCGCCGCCTCCGCCCAAGGCGGCCCGTCCGCGGCGCACTCGGCCAAAGCCGCCGTCGTTCCCGCGATGCTCGCGATCTCGCTGGGCTCCGGATTCCTGCACGTCGGCGTCATTTTAGGAACCGCCGTCGCCGGCATGTTTATCGGAGGAGCCATCGGGCGGCGCAAGGGCTTGGCCAGCCGCACCGGCGGAGGAGGCGGATACTGGGATTTCGGCACGCCGCTCTACACTCTCATCGGAGGCCTCATCGGGGCCGGCGTCGGCGGAATCACCGGCGCGGTCCTCGTTTCGCTTCACGCCGTGTCCTTGGCGGCCCTGGGCGGGAGCCTTCTGCACGCCGCGCTTCCCGGAATCGGGGGCGCCGCCCTGGGCGCGGTCCTGGGAGGCTATCTCGGCGTGAAAAAAGCCAAGGCCGACGGCGGAGGCGGGGGGTACTTCAACATCGGCCCCACGCTCTACGGCGGCCTCGGCGCGCTCATCGGCGCCGGCGTCCTCGGCACCGCGGGCGCGGTTCTGGGCGCGCACTTCCTGGGCGCGCACGCCGCCGCCCACGCCGCGGCGGCCGCGGCCTCCTCGGGCGCCGAATTACCGCAGGCCACCGCCGCCGCCTTCATGGGCTTTCCCCCGGGCTGGTCCGTCCCGGCGGCGCAGGCCTACGTCCCCAGCCAGGGCCAGATCTGGATGGCGGCGATCAAGGGAATGCTCCCCGCTCTCAAGATTTACGCCGTCGCGGCGGCGGTCGTCCTCGGCGCGGCGCTGAGCGCCTACGCCGCCCTGCTCCTGACCGAGCTGCGCGGGCTTAAGAAGGGCAAGCCCGGCAAGACCGGCGGATCCTCCAAGACGCCGAAGGCTTAGGCCAGGTCGATCCAGCCCCAACGGCGCTGATAGAGCGCGATTAGGCGCTCGCGCAAGCCCTTGTTGTCCGCGGCCAGAAGCTTCGGATCGGCCGCCAGGAGAGCCTCCGCGTCCGCGCGGGCGCGGGCCAGGACCTCCTTATCGCGCACCAAGTCCGCGACCTTCAAGGCCACGTCCCCGTGCTGGGCCGTGCCCAGAAGCTCGCCCGGGCCGCGCAGGCGCAAGTCCTCCTCGCTCAGGCGGAACCCGTCCGAAGTGGAGGCCGCCATGGCCAGGCGCGCGCGGGCCTCTTCCGTCTGCGGCGCGCCCACCAAAAAGCAGCACGAGGCCTCGGAGCCCCGGCCGACGCGGCCGCGCAGCTGGTGCAGGCTCGCCATGCCGAAGCGCTCGGCGTTCTGGATGATCATGGCGGTCGCGTTGGGCACGTCGATGCCCACCTCGATGACGGGCGTGGCGACCAGAATCTGGTGCTTCCCGGCGGAGAACTCCTCCATGATCTTGGCCTTCTTGGCCGCGGGCAGGGCCCCGTGGATGAGCGCGACGCTTAAATCGGGGAAGACCTCGCTTTTCAAACGCTCGAACTGGGCCTTGGCCGAGCGCAAATCGAGCCGGCTCGACTCCTCGATGATGGGATAGACCACGTAGCCCTGGCGGCCTTTTTGGACCTCCGCGCGCAGGAACGCGAAGGACTCGGCCTCGCCGGCAATGATGGTTTTGGCCGCGGCCTTGCCGGGCGGCATCTCGTCGATGACCGAGACCTCCAAGTCCCCGTAGAGCGCCAGAGCCAGCGTGCGCGGGATGGGCGTCGCGGTCATGATGAGGAGATCCAAAAAGGAGTTTTTCCGGCGCAGGGTGGCCCTTTGCCGCACGCCGAAGCGGTGCTGCTCGTCGATGACCGCCAAGGAGAGGCTCTTGAAGCGCACGTCCTCCTCCAGAAGGGCGTGCGTGCCCACTAGGATGTCCAGCTCCCCCGCGGCCGCGGCGGCTAGGATTTTCTCCCGCTGCTTGGCCGTGGTGCGCGAGGTCAAAATGCCGGTCCTGACCGGCAGGCCCGAGAGAAACTTGTCCAAGGTCGCCTTGTGCTGCTCGGCTAAAATCGCCGAGGGCGCCATGAAGGCGCCCTGCCGGCCGTTTTCGACCGCCAGCAAGAGCGCCGAGAGCGCCACCACGGTCTTGCCCGAGCCCACGTCGCCCTGCAGGAGCCGGGTCATGGGGCTCGGGCTCTTCATGTCGTCGAAAATCTCGTTGATGACCCGCTTTTGCGCCGCGGTGAGCTCGAAGCCCAGGCCCTGCCGAAAGGGCGTCAGGAGCGTCCGCTTGACCTCGTAGCCGAAGCCCTTGGCCAGGCGCCTGGCCTCGCGCCGCTTCAAGGACCACGCCAGTTCCAGGAGCAGCAGCTCCTCGTAGGCGAAGCGCTCGCGCGCGGCCGAAAGCTCGGGGCGCGAGCCCGGAAAATGCACGCCGCGCAGGGCCTGGGGCGCGCGCAGAAGGCCGCGGCGCAGGGCCAGGCCCTCGGGCAGGACGTCGGGCGCCGACTCCGCCGCCCGGTCCAGGGCCTCGGCCATCAGGGCGCGCAGCCAGCGCTGCGTGATCCCCTCGGTCAGGGCGTAGACGGGAGCGATGCGCTCGACGTTCAAGAGCCTCTGCGGGTCGTCCGCGGCGTAGTGCTCCTCGGCCTGGATGTCGCGCACGCCCACCAGGCTCGCCTCGGCGCGGCCCACCACGTAGGCCTCCGCGCCGCGCACGAGATCTTTTTTAAGCGGCGCGAACACGTCGTAGCGGCGGCTTAGGTGCTTGAACCAAGTCGCCTCGATGTGGACCGGGCCGGGCACGGCCAGCTCGGCCTTGAAAATCGCCATCCGCGGGCCGGCTCGGATTTCGCCCGCGCGCGTGACGATGCCGCGCGCCACGACCTGCCCGCCGGGAAAGGCCTTGGCGAAGTCCTTGAGCGCGAAGCGATCCTGCCAGTCGCGCGGAAAATAATAAAGCAGGTCGCCCACGGTCTCGACGCCCAGCCGCGCGAGCGCCTCGGCGCGCCTGGGCCCTACGCCCTTCAAGAGCCGCGCGGGCATAAGCATCGGGGGCGGAGTCGGGCTTGCGCCGGGCGGGGCCATTTGCTACGCTCTATGCTTACCGGAGATCATATGGCTTATCGATGCGTCGTCTGTTCCAAGGGGCCCGTGGCGGGATTCAGCTACAGTCACTCCCACAAAGCGACCAAGCGCATTTTTCGCCCCAACCTGCAGAAGCAGAGAGTCGTCCTTTCCGAGTCCGGGCGCACCATCACCGGCTACGTCTGCACGCATTGCATCAAGTCGGGCCGGGCCAAGCGCCCGGCGCGTTAAAGCGCCTCTAACTTCGCTTCTTCACCCACTCGCGAATAAACTCCGCGGCGATTTCTTTGCCCCCCAGCCCGAAGGCCAGGCCCGCGGCCAGGCCCGCCGAGGCGAGCAGGATTTCCAGCGCCGCGGTGATGAGCTCCAGGCGGATGCCCAACTGGTCGAGCGCGGTCATGGCCGCGAAGACCACCACCGTCACGTAGCAGGCCTTGGCCAAGCCCTGCCCGCCGGGCACGTTGTTGGCCGAGGCCGCGCGGGAGACCACCTCGGACAAGAATCCCGCGAACAGGAGCCCCCCGAAGACGATGAGCACCGCGGCCACCAAGGACGGCAGGAACAGGGCGAAGCGCCCCAAGAGCCCCGAGATGATGGTGATGTCGACCGCGTTGGCCGCGGAGACGATGAAGATGAAAAGCGTGAACCAATAGGCCAAAAACCCCAGCACGTAGGTCGGGGACTTGCCGAAGCCCATGCGGGCCAGGATCTCGTTGACGCCCACGCGGCTGCTGTAGTTGTCGAAGCGCACGCGGTTTAGCAGGCTCTCGACCGCCATGCGCAGGGCGCGCGCGGCGAAGAGCCCGATTAAAAGGAGAAGGAACGCCGCCGCGATCTCGGGGACCTTGGCCGCCAAGCGGCTCTCCACCCCGAAAAACGGCCCCTGCATCGCCGAAACGATGTTTGCGCCCATTAAATCCCATCGTATCAAAACGATCCTTGCGGCGCAACGCGCATTGGACTAAAATCAAAGGACGATGAACCAAGAGCCGGCCGCTTCGCGGGCTTTCTGGCTCTGGGCCTTGGCCCTGTGCCTGCCCCCGGCGCTCATTCCCAACTACAACCACGACCTTTTCTGGCATTTGATGGATGCCCGCTGGCTTTGGACGCACCGCGGCCTGCCGCTGGCCGACCCTTTCTCCTGGACCAAGGCCGGCGCGCCCTGGGTCGACTTCGAATGGCTCTGGGAGCTCTCCGTGGGCGCCTTCTGGCGCCTGGGCGGCATGCCGGGCTTGATGGCGCTGAAGTTCCTCTACATCGCCGCCGGCGCCTGGGCCATGGCTCGCCTTCTGCGCTGCCGGGGCCTCCAGACGCCCTGGCTCGCGGCGGGCTTGGCCCTGTGGGCCGCGCAAATGCTGCCGCGCTGCGGCCTTTCCCCGGATCTGATCTCGCTGCTCTTCTATACCGCCGCCTTTCTTCTCTTGGAAAGCCGCTTGAACGAGCCCCGCGCCTGGCCGCTCGCGCTGACGCTGCTCCTCTTCGCCCTCTGGTCGCAGGCCCACGCCGCCTTTGTCATGGGCCTGGCGCTTTTTCCCTGCTATCTCGCGGCCGATTGGCTGGCGCGGGACTTCGCCGCGGCCAAAGCCAAGCTCCTGGGCCTGGGCGCCGCTCTTCTGGGCAGCCTCGGCAACCCATACGGCATGGGGCCCTACCGCGTGCTCGTCCTGCACCTGCGCCGCGCCTCGGCCATGACGCGCTTTATCCGGGAGTGGAGCCCCATGCCCGTCCGCGATCCGCTCTACTGGCCTTTCTGGGCGGCGCTGGCGCTGCTCCTGGGATTGGGCGCCTTGGCCGCCGCGCGCAAAATGCCTTGGCGGAAAATCCCGTGGAGCCTCGTCTTCGCCGCGGGCCCGCTGGCGCTTTGCTCCCTCCGGCACGCGCGCTTTTCCGCCTACTTCATCGCCCCGGCCTGCCTCCTGGCGGCCGCATTGGCGCAGGAGCTCTTCCCGGAGCACGCAAGCCCCAGGCCCCGGCGGCTGGCCGGCGGCTTTCTCGCGGTCTTGAGCGCGTTTTTGCTCTGCATCCTGCCGCGGCTCAAATGGGACACGTCCTTTCGCGGCCCCGATCTGCCGCGCGCCGCGGCGCGCTTCATGCAGGACGAGCGCCCGGCGGTCGAGGCCCTGAAGTTTTACCACCCGTGGGAGTGGGGCGGCTACCTGGGCTGGACGCTGCGGCCGTGGTTCAAGGTTTTCGGCGACGGGCGCTACCTCTTCCACGAGCAGCACGCCCAAGCCGAGGATGCTTTCGCCTCGCCCAAGGCGTGGCGAAACTACCTCGCGCGCCAAGGCGCCGACGCCGCGCTCCTGCCCAACGTGGACATCATGCTCGACAGCGTGCG
>JAGWJU010000070.1 GCA_028865585.1 Elusimicrobiota bacterium
TGGTCCGGCGCGGGAACCGCGCTTCCGGCCGCGCCCGGCGCTTTCGGCACCTTCGAGGACTTCGTCAAGTCGCTGCTGATGGAGTTCAACCTCTCATCCCAAAAAGCCTTCGCCTACGCTTTTTTCAACCACATGGTAGGCTACATTTTCGTCACTTCGCTCGGCCTGGCCTTCCTTTATTACGAGGGGCTCACCCTGGCCGAGCTCAAGGGCGCCCTGCGCCATGGCCGAGACGCCTAGCCGCCGGCCGCTCAGCGTGGCGATGGTAAGCGCCAGCTTCCATCCCCACATCGGCGGCGCGGAAAAGCAGGCTCTGGAGCTGGCCGCGGCGCTGCAGTCCGGCGGCGTGCGCGTGCGGGTCCTGACGCGGCGCTTGCGCGGGCTCGCGCGCGAAGAGACGATGCGCGGGGTGCGCGTGACCAGGCTTTGGTGCCTGGGGCAAAAAGGCTTTTTTAATTCGGCGAGTTTCTGCGTTTCCCTGTTCCTCCATCTCGTCAACGAGTCGCTGTTTTACGACGCCTACCACGCTCACCTGGCCGGTTCGCCGGCTCTGGCCGCGGCCCTGGCCGGCCGCTTCCTTAATAAGCCGGTCTGGGTCAAAATCGGCGGCGGCCGCGGCGTGGGAGAGCTTTCGGGCTCCGCGAAAACCATCTCCGGGCGGCTTAAGCTCCGCCTGCTTTCCCTGCTCAAGCCGCGCTTCGTCGCGGTGAGCCAGGATCTCGTGGAGGAAGCGGCCGCCTATCTCGGCCGAGTCTCCGTTCAGGTCGTGCCCAACGGCGTCGATACCGGGCGGTACCGGCCCGTCTCCTCCGCGCGCAAGGCGGAATTGCGCCGCAGCTTCGGCTGGCCCGCCGACGGACTTGGCTTCATCTACGCCGGCCGCATCGCGCCTGAAAAACGCCTTCCATATTTCCTCGAAGCCTGGGCCGAGGCCGTGAAAAAATCCCACGGCTCGCGCGCCTTCATCGCCTTCGTCGGGGACGGCATCGAGGCGGCGCGCTTGAAGGACATCGCCGCCTACGAGCGGCTGCAGGATCGCGTTTTTTTGATGCCGGCCACGGACGACCCGTCGCCATTCTACGCCGCCGCGGACGTTTTCGTTCTTCCTTCGGTTTCGGAGGGCCTTTCCAACGCGCTTTTGGAAGCCATGGCCGGCGGACTCGCCGTCCTGGCCAGCCGCGTGGGAGGAACGCCTGAAGCCGTGGCGGAGGGCCGCAGCGGACTTCTCTTCGCGCCGGAAAACGCCGGGTAAATCCGGGCTCAGGTCGCGAAATTCCTCTCGCACCCGGATTTGGCCGCGCGCCTGGGCCAAGAAGGCCGCGAGATCGCCATGGAGAAATATTCCCTGGCGGAGATCGCCAAACGCTACGAGACCCTCTACGCGGAAGGCTGACGCCTCCAAGGCGTTCGCCCCGGCATCTTGACATCCGCCGGAGCGGGCGCAATACTATGGGCGTCCCATGGCGACCGAGATTTCCGCTAAGAAATACGCCTTAATTTTCTGCGCCTGCCTCTTGGCGGCGGGCTCGGCCTTCGCGGCCGGCGATCCGTTCCAGACGGCGCTGCAGAGCGCCTCCCTCAAGGCCAAGAGCGCGTTCCTGTCCGGCCGGCCGGTTTACGGCGCCGTCGGCTCCAACCCCCTGGCCCCGCTCGTCCGGGCGCTCAACGGGAATGACGGCGGGGAGCAAAGCGCGGCGCGCCGGCAAGAGCTGGCCGCGTTCTCCGCGGCGCTGCAGAACGTGAACAAGGTGCAAACCATGGCCGCGGGCGCCGGCAAAAACCCGCGGGAAATGCAGAGCCTTATCTCCATCCTTTCCGCTCAGTGGCGGATGACCCCGTCGCAAACCGAGCGCTGCCGCGAGCTCTATCTGGGCGGCCCGGGCGCATCAAAGAATCCTTCGTCCCGCTCGCAGGCGCCCGGCGCAGCTCCCGCGGTTTCGGCGGCCCAGGCTCAAGCCGCGGCCAGGCAGCGCGCGGCGATGCGGAAAAACGGCGGCTTCGCCCTCGCCTCGGCCCAGGGCCAGATTGCGGGATGGTCCTCGCGGCAAGCGCAGGGCCTTCCCGGACCTGCGGCAGCGGTCACGGCGGAGCGGCCGGGCCGCGGACAGCCGCCGCGCGCCGTCCTCCCCGAGGGCGGCCCGCAGACCCTGCGCGTGCCGGCCGTGCCTTCGCCGGAGGAATCAAGCCGCGCGCGGGACGCGAACGACCTGCGGGCAGCGGAGCAATCCTACCGCGAAAACGGCGGGACGGTTTCCAAGAGCCTGGCGTATTGGCGCGCTCGCGAAAACCCGGACATCCGGCCCGGAGAATCGGCCCTGGGGTACACCGCGCGCATCACGACGGCCAAGATCATGGCCGGAGCGCTTTCCCTCTCCGGCCTTCCCCAATTTGAAAAAGCCGTCTCGCAATACGGTTATCTGTCCGCGACCGACGCCAGCGCGGGCGCCAAGGCCAAAGCCGCGACCGCGGCCGCGGGGCGCGCCGCCGTCACGTTCGTAAGCCTGGGCGGAGCCGACGGCGCGCTTGGACCGGCCTTCAGGGCGGCCGGGAAGCTGATTTCAAAACTTCCGGCGCTCGCCAGGGTCGCGAAGGCTTCGCCCGAAGCGGCGGAATTGCTCTACGGCGACGCCTCAGCCCTCGATCACGAAGAGTTCGCGAGCGTCGTGGGCCGCGACGCCGGCGTCCAAGCAAGCCTGGAGCGCATCAAGAACCTTCCCGTTTCAATCGAGCAAAAACAGGCGCTGGTGCGCCGTTTGGTCGAAACGAAGATAAATCCCGCCTATGAGGGCGCCGACGAGCTGGTCGGCCGCCAGGCCGATCGCCTGATGCGCGAAATTCCCGAAGCATCTCTCGGCGAAACGGCCGGGCTGCCGCAGCAGGCGGAAGCCCAGATCATGGAGGGCCGCTTGGCGCAGGCCCGGCCCGGAGCCGCCGAACAGGGGGGAAAAGCCATTTACCGCAGCAGCAAAGCGAACTCTCTCAAAAGCTTGGACAACTCGCTGCACGCTCAAGCGGCCCGAGAGGGCGAGGAAGGAACGGATTACATCGCCACGAGAGGCCGCCAGGCTACCGCGCGGCAGACCGGGCCCTTCTGCGCCGAACACGCCCTGTGCAACCTTTTTGATTCCCACATCCAAAACCGGGAAATCGACAAGGTCGCGGACATCGAAAGCAAAATTCTTGAACTTAGGCCGACGTTCCGCGAAACGGGCGGGCTGAGCAGGAGGCAAATCTACTCCGTCGCCGGCGACTTGGCTCAAAAAGTGGGAAAAACGGCCGTGAAAATCGAACCGGAAAACATGGTTTCCTTCATGAAGGAAACGGGAGAGCCCGTTTTGGTCACCGTGCGCTCGAGCGAGAACGGCGGGCACGCCATGCTGGTGGGAAACCCGTTCCGCGCGGAAAACGGGAAAATCATCTTCGAGACCTTCGATTCCAACAACCCGACAGGAACCGTCGGCTACATCAGCGCTTACGATCTCGGCCGCATCATAACCAGCGCCATCGCCATCAAGTAGCTCTTATCCGGCGCTCCCGCCCTCGAACGCGGCGATTTTCTTCCGCCACCCGCCGCTGATGCGGCAAATCTTTTGAGCGCCGTAGTCGTAGCCCACCAGCACGCATTTCGACAGCGCGACAAGGCGCCCGGAGGACTTCTCCTCGATGCGGTGGCTCATCCCGAGGCTCGACTCCCCGACGGCGTCAATCCGGCAGCCGACCAAGAGCGTCTCATGATGGAGCACGGGGCTCTTGTAGTCGATTTCGACGCGCGCGATGATGACGCCGAAAGCGCGCGGCTCGCTCCGACCCAGCACTTGTCGGAGATACTCGATGCGGGCGCACTCCAGGAAGCTCAGGTAGCGGGCGTTGTTGACGTGCCCCATGGCGTCGGTGTCCGCGAAGCGCACCGGCACCTCGGACACGATTCGAAAGCCTTCCATTTCAATCTCCGGCGCGGCAAATCCTGCGCCCGGCAGGACTTGAACCTGCGACCCTCCCGTTATGAGCGGGGTGCTCTAACCAGCTGAGCTGCGGGCAATTTTGCTGATTCTACAAAGAAAATCTTAGGCATTCCTAACCCGCAATATTGCCCAGGTGTCCATCTGGGTGTCCTTGCCCAACCATCTCTGCGACACAAGCGGCCAAACTGGTGGAAATTCTGGATAACCGAAAGGACTCCCATTGTCTTAAGGCCCGGCACCCTGTATTCTATGGTGGAAGCTTTCGGCCGCATGCGGGAATTATATCGTGACGTGGTTCGGCGCTATCCGCGATTGTCTCTGGTCGCGGAATAAGCAATTACCAACGACCCCTTGCTGACGCGCCTATCTTTTTGTCTCTGACGGCACGATCCGGGCAGGCTCTTCGAGTATGTCGAAAATGGCTTTCGCGCAATAAACCCGGTCTCGCTTGGCCGCGCCGACTTCCTTCACCACACCCAGCTTCTCCAGCTTCTCAATCCCGCGCTGAGCCGTTGTATAGGCCGTCTTAAGCCCCTCGGCAGCTTTCTTGATCGTGATAAATGGATTGGCTGCCAACATATCAACAAGCCGAAGCGGAACTTGCGAAGGACGCCCTCCCGATTCGGATGCGCCCCGGCCCGACGAGACGCCGCTCGCCTTAATCCGCCAGGATTCCAGAAGATGATTGATGCGTTCGGCCCGGCTGAGCGCATCTTCCGATTGCCGTGCTACGCCGTTAAGAAAGTAGGCCAGCCACGCCTCCCATTCCCCGCGCGCGCTGACAGCGCTAAGCAAGTCGTAGTAATCGCGGCGGGTCGCCTCAAAAAAAGCGCTTAGGTAAAGCAACGGCGTGGGAAGAATCTTACGTTCGACCAGGAACAAGGTAATCAATAAGCGCCCCACGCGGCCGTTGCCATCCAGAAAAGGGTGTATCGCTTCGAACTGATAGTGGGCCAATGCCACCTGGACCAATGGCGGCGCGTTGGACTCGTGGAGAAATCGCTCCCAAGCGCCCAGGCAGTCCATGAGTTCCGACGGCGGCGGCGGGACGTAAGAGGCTTGGGACAACGTGCCGCCCGGCGTGCCAATCCAGTTTTGAGATCGGCGGAATTCCCCCGGCGTAGCCCTTTCTCCCCGGACGCCTTTCATAAGCCGTTCGTGCAGTTCCCGAACAAGACGCAGAG
Source organism: Elusimicrobiota bacterium (assembly GCA_028865585.1). Taxonomy (GTDB): domain Bacteria; phylum Elusimicrobiota; class Elusimicrobia; order UBA1565; family UBA9628; genus JAGWJU01. The sequence continues at coordinate 5,147 of JAGWJU010000070.1, forward strand.
ACAGCGGGAGTTGCTTAAGGCGTTTGATACCGTGCTCCAACGCCGTCACGTAATTGCCGACCTCGCGTAAATCGTCCGGGCTCCGCTCAACCGGCGCGCCAGCCTCGGCTTCCAGCAGCTCACCCAGGGTAGCCTGAGTGCCTTCGATGCGGCTGGAAAGGACGGCTTCCCGCTTGATGAAGGGGCGCATCAACAAGTGCGGATTAGGCAATCGTCCGCCTTCGCCCGCCAATCGGCCGATTAAATGGTCCGCGTCAGACAGGGATTTGACCAGTCTAGGCGTCCAAACCAACTCAGGAGGAAGCGGGTCAGGGACGTACGCCGAATAACCGCCCGGGCGACGAACCCGGCGGCCTGGAGGCTGCGGAGCGGCATGGGAATCTGTTTTAGTCATCGAAAACAACTCCCTGGCTTATTATCGAATAGTGTATGGTTTCGAAAATAGCGCGTCAAGCTGTTTTCGAAACCTCCTCGGCCAGCATGGCGGGCTCCACCGAAGCCTTGGCCCTTCCGCCAAAGTAAAAAGCTTTCGATGATTCAAATAATAATGCGACCGGACATAACCCCCGGCCTCCAAATCCGATAGCCGTTTATAGCAGGCCTTGGTATAAATTTCCCGGCCCTGCTCATTAAAAAACAGCCGCGTCCTCTCCGCGCGCCCCGCATCCCCCCTGACAGGAGTAAATCTGCTCGCAGGTTAGAATCGGGCGCTCAAGCGCGGCGGACGAATCAGAATGAGGCGCAACAGCAGCATGCGATACTATTGCATGCATATCGAGTAAAAAATTTCTGCGCCCGGCAGGACTTGAACCTGCGACCCTCCCGTTATGCTTCCCACTCCGGGTTTCCCCGGCCGCTTCGCGTTGTGGGCCGGACTATATCATGCTCCCCAGGGGAGCCCAGGCGTATAGTCTCTGAACCTTCCCGCGAACATCCGCGCGCTTGGCTGCCGATTGCCCAATCCCGGGGATTTTTGGCCGTCGCGCCTGCCGTCTCCGGCTACGCTGTGGCTCCCTGGGCTTAAGGGTGTTCCGGCAATTTGCCCGGTTATCCGTCGCCGATTGCTCGACGCGGAGCCCGAATTTAAGCGGGGTGCTCTAACCAGCTGAGCTACGGGCGCATCGGCGGTATTCTACTACTTTCCAAAGAACAGCCCGCCGCTCATTTCAAACAAACGAGACTCTTGAAAAGACTCGCATCGCGGGCCATACTCCCAAGATATGCCTGCCCAGGTCCAAGAGACCTTGCCCTCGGGGTTCAGCGCGGCCATCGGCTATACGTACGATGCCGACGGCAACCGCACGAGCATGACCACGCCTTGGGGGACGTTCAACTATACGTATGACGCCGACAACCGCCTGACCAGCATCACCAACCCGCAAGGGGAGCGCTTCGCCTTGACTTATGATGCGGACGGGCGCAGAACGTCTTTAACCTACCCCAACGGCGTCAAGACCACCTACGCCTAT
>JAGWJU010000071.1 GCA_028865585.1 Elusimicrobiota bacterium
CTGCTACGTCTTGCCCGTGCCCGACTCCATGGAGGGCATCAACAAGGCCTTGGGCGCCCAGGCGCTCATCCAGAAATCCGGCGGCGGCACCGGGTTTTCCTTCAGCAGCCTGCGCCCCCGCGGCGAGTTGGTCAAGAAGACCAGCGGCGTGGCCTCCGGCGCCTTGTCCTTCATGCAGCTCTACGACAAGATGACCGACGTGGTCAAGCAGGGCGGCACGCGCCGCGGCGCCAACATGGGCATCCTGCATTACACCCACCCCGAGATTAAGGACTTCATCACCATGAAGTCCCAGCCCGGCGTGATGGAGAATTTCAACGTCTCCGTGGCCATCGACGCCAAGTTCATGCAGGCCGTGGCCGCGGACACGGAGTACGATCTCATCAACCCGCGGACCAAGGAGGTCTGCGGCAAGGCGCGCGCGAAGGAGATTTTCGACTTGATGGTCGAGTCCGCCTGGAAGACGGGCGACCCGGGCTTCATCGTCATCGACCGCATCAACTCCTCGGGCTCCAACCCCACGCCCGCCATCGGCCAAATCGAGAGCACGAACCCCTGCGGCGAGCAGCCGCTCCTGCCCTGGGAGCCCTGCAACTTGGGCTCCATCAATCTCGCCAACTTCGTCGAGGGCGAGATCATGGAGGGCAAGTTCAACTTCAAGCGCCTGGCCGAGACCGTGGCCCTGGCCGTGCGCTTCTTGGACGACGTCATCGAGGTCAACAACTACCCCCTGCCCGAGATCGAGCGCCTGGCCAAGGGCAACCGCCGCATCGGTTTGGGCGTGATGGGCTACGCCGAGGCGCTGGTCAAGATGGGCGTCGCCTATGATTCCCAGGAGTCCATGGACTTCGCGACCCGGCTTATGCGCTTCGTCAACGACAAGGCGCTGGAGGCCTCGGAGGCCCTGGCCAAGGAGCGCGGCGCCTTCCCGAACTGGAAGAACTCCATCTACGACCCTAAGAGCGTCTACTACCGCGGCGAGGCGCGCGCCCCGCGGCACTGCGCCCGCACCACCATCGCCCCGACGGGCACCATCGCCATCGCGGCGGGCCTGCAGGGCAGCGGCATCGAGCCTTTCTTCGCCATCGCCTACACGCGCTACAACGCCAAGGCCTTGGACGCCATCAAGAAGGGCGAGGCCCCGGCGGACAAGGACGTGTTCTTCGAGGTCAACCCGCTCTTTAGGGAAGTGGCCCAGAAAAACAACTACTTCGGGATGAAGGAGAAGGCCCTGTGGGCGCGCGTCAACGACAACCACAAGTCGGTGCGCGGCATCGCGGAGATTCCGGCCAAAATCCAGAAGCTCTTCGCCTCGGCCCACGACGTCACCGTGGACGTTCACGTGAATATCCAAGCCGCCTTCCAGAAGCATACGGACAACGGCGTGTCCAAGACCATCAACCTGCCCAACGCGGCGACCACGGACGACGTGCGCAGGGCCTACACCATGGCCTACGAGGCCGGCTGCAAAGGCATCACCATCTACCGGGACGGCTCCAAGTCCCAGCAGGTGCTCAACATCGAGGCGCCGCGCGCCAAGACCAAGAAGCGCCGCGATCCCAACGCCTCCTTCGGCGTCTCCTCGGAGTACTACCAGATCAAGACCGGCTACGGGCCGCTCCACATTCACATCAACTACGACGAGCGCGGGCCTTACCAGGTCTTCACCAACATCCCGCCCCTGGGCACCGAAATTTCGGCTCTGACCTCGCTGGTGGGCATCCTGCTCTCCAAGTACTTCGCGGAGGGCGGAGATCCGCTCAAAGTCTTGAAGCATCTCAACTCCGTCAAGGGCGACAAGCCCATCGGGTTCGGGGAGGGACGGGTCAACTCCATCGCTCACGCCATCTCCATCGCCTTGCGCGAGCACCTGAAGAAAACCGGCTGGATCGGCGAAGGCGAGAGCGACGAGGCGGATTCCGTCATCGAGGCCGTTTCGGCCTTGAAAACGGAGTATTGCCCCAAGTGCTATTCGTCCAACGTCTCCTACGAGTCGGGCTGCTCCGGGCCGACGTGCCACGACTGCGGCTTCTCGGAATGCTCCTGAGGGCCTAACGGCCAGTCGTCCCGCACCGACAATGGGCGGCGGACCCGGCACCGGGCTCCGCCGCCCAATTTGCTAAAATCCCCCGGTGAGAAAAGGCGCGTTCGTCGTTCTGGAAGGCCCGGATAAAAGCGGCAAATCCACCCAGGCGGCCCTCCTGACCAAAGCGCTGCGCCGCCGGGGCGTTGCTTTCGTCCATACGCGGGAGCCGGGCGGGACCGCCTTCGCGGAGGCCATTCGCGAAATTTTACTCGACCCGCGCCACCGTGTGGCGCCCCTGGCCGAGCTCCTGCTCTACGAGGCCGCGCGCGCCCAGCACACCGAGGAGAAAATCCGGCCGGCCCTGAGAGACGGAAAGCTCGTCGTCTGCGAGCGCTACGGCCTGGCCTCCCTCGCCTACCAGGGCTACGGGCGCGGGTTTTCCCTGCCGCTCATCCGGCGATTGAACGCCCTGGCCTCCGGAGGGCTGCGCCCGGACTTAACCATCGTGCTCGATATGCCGGAGTCCGAGTTCGGGCGCCGGCGGCGCCGCGTCCACGACCGGATCGAGCGTGAGTCCGCGGCGTTCCGCGCCCGGGTGCGGGAAGGTTACCGGCGTCTGGCCCGGAAAGAGCCCAAGGTCGTCCTGGTGCCCCGCGGCGGAGGCATGGAGGACGTTCACCGCAAGGTTCTTTCCCTCGTGAAAAGGTTTTCCTCGTGAGCGCGGGCGGAGTTTCGGGGCAGGCGCGCGCGCTGAAGGTTCTGGCCGGGTTTCTGTCCTCCAACCGCGTGCCCCAGGCGATCCTCTTCCACGGTCCGGCCGGCGTGGGCAAGGCCCTGGCGGCCGGGGAATTCGCGGCCGCGCTCTTGTGCGAAAAGCCGCCGCGAGGCGGCGTGCGGGGCTGCGGTGCCTGCGCGCCCTGCGCGGCCTTTGCCGGCGGCCGGCACCCGGACTTCATCCGCGTCGACGCCGCCTACCAGGCCTGCCTGCGCCAGGAGGAGCTCGCGAAGCAGAAGAGCCTGCGCATCGGCACCGTCCGCGAGGCGCGCCGCGCCATGGAGACTAGCGCCATCCTGGGCGGCCGCAAGGTGGCCGTGGTAGAGGATGCGGAGGGCTTGGAAATCGAGGCGGCCAACGCGCTCCTGAAGATTTTGGAGGAGCCCCCGCCCAACGCAGTCTGGATTTTGACCTCTTCGCGGCGCGATCGCCTGCCTAAGACCGTCTTGTCCCGCTGCGCGGCCGTCGCCTTCGCCCCGCTTGATGAAGAAACGGTGGAACGCATCCTGGCGGAGCAGGGCGTCGGCTCGGAGGATGCCGCGGCCGCGGCCAAAGACGCGGGCGGTTCGGCGGGGCGGGCTCTGGAGCTTTCGCGCCGCGGTTATCCCAGGGCGCTGATCTCGGGGGCCGCGTCGCCGGCCGAGGCTTCGGAGTCCCTGGGGCCCGATCTCCCGTCGGCCCGGACCCAGGCCGAGCTGGCTCTTTTCGCCCTCCGCCAGGAACTGTGGCGGAGCTGGAAGGAAGGCCGGACGCCGCTGGCGGAGGCTTCGCGCGCTTTGGGCGTCATCCGCGAGCTCGGAGAGTCGCTGCGCGCCAACGTCGATCCCAAAGCCGTCGTCCTGCTGGCGTGCCTCGAGGCGCGCAAGGCGGCGTCATGAGCAAAAAATATTATCTGACGACGCCGCTCTACTACGTCAACGCCGCTCCGCACATCGGCCATGCCTACACGACCGTGGCGGCCGACGTCCTGGCGCGCTTCATGCGCCGGCGGGGCAAGGCCGTTCATTTCCTGACCGGCACGGACGAGCACGGCGCCAAGATCGAGAAGGTGGCGCAGGAGGCGGGCGTCTCGCCACAGACCTACGCCGACGAGATTTCGACCCAGTTCCGCGAGCTCTGGGCCCAACTCGACGTCCACTACGACGATTTCATCCGCACGACCGAGAAGCGCCACGTCGACGCGGTGCAGAGGGCGTTCAAGGCCCTCATGGCCTCCGGCGACATCTTCAAGGGCCGCTACGAGGGCTTCTACTGCGTCTCGGACGAGACCTATTGGACCAAGACCGAGGCGCCCGAGGACGCCAAGGGCCGCCGCCTGTGCCCCAACCCCGAGTGCCGCAGGCCGCTGGAGACGGTCCAGGAGGACAGCTACTTTTTCCGGCTCTCGCGCTACCAGGACAAGCTGCTCGCGCTCTACCGGGACAACCCGGGCTTTCTCATGCCCGCCTCCCGCGCGCCCGAGATTCTGCGCTTCGTGGAGGCCGGGCTCCAGGACATCTCCGTGTCCCGGACCAAGGTCAAATGGGGCATCCCCGTCCCTGGCGACGAGGCGCACACGATCTACGTCTGGTTCGACGCGCTTTTGAACTACTATTCCGCGGCGTCGGACGCGTCCGGCCCGAATGCGGAGCTTTGGCCCGCGGACGTCCACATCGTGGGCAAGGAGATCTACCGCTTCCACGCCGTCATCTGGCCCGCCATGCTTATGGCCCTGGGCGTCCAAGCGCCGCGGCGCGTCTTCGCCCACGGCTGGTGGACCATCGAAGGCGAGAAGATGTCCAAGTCGCGGGGCAACTTCATCCATCCCAGCCAGATCACCAAGGAGTTCGGCATCGACGCCTTCCGCTATTTCCTCCTGCGCGAAATGCCTTTCGGCAACGACGGCGACTTCTCGCGCGAGTCGATGCGCAAGCGCTACAACGCCGAGCTGGCCAACGACCTGGGCAACTTGGTCAACCGGACGGTGGACATGGTCGACCGCTTCCTGGGCGGCGAACTGCCGACCAAGGAAAACTCCGTTCCGCTGTCCTTCCTCAAGACCTCGCCCGAAAAAACCGAGGAGGCCCTGGCCGAAAGCCTCGAGAACCTGGGGTTTAGCGCCGCGCTCTCGGCCATCTGGGCCGTCATCGGCGAGCTCAACGCCTACATCAACGCCGAGGCGCCCTGGAAGCTCGCGAAGACCGACCCGGAGAGGACGCGCCAAGTTCTCTTTGGGCTGGTCCAGGCGTTGCGCCGCGTGGCGGGCTGGATCGAGCCCTTCATGCCGCAGACCGCCGCCAAAATCCAGTCGCAGCTTGGGGTGAGGCGGTTCCCCGCGCCCTTGTCCGCCGAGGAAGTTTTGGCGGGCGCCTCGACCGGGACTGGAAAAATCCAGAAGGCTCCGCCGCTGTTTCCGAGAAAGCCTTAGATTCCGTCGGGGGGCGGAGGCGGTGCGCGCCGGAGGGCCCGCCGCGCGAGGCCCAGCACCCATCCCACCGGGCCCATCAGCACGTAGGCGAAGAAAATCAGGAAAATCGCGTTTTGCGGGTAAATGAAAATGATCGCCGCGGCAAAAACCAGCAGCGGGGGCAGCCAGACCGAGCGCGGCCGCAGGAAGCTCGATTTCTTAAAAGCCGGATAGGGAATGGTCGAGATCATCAGGAACGCGATGATTAAAACCATGGCCGGAGCCAGGCCGTAGAGCACCGGGACCTGGTTCATTAAAAACGCCCAGGTCCGAGCCGGGCGCCCCTGTTCGATGATTTGGTAGAGGAGCACGAAAGAAGCCAGAAACCCCGCGCCGCCCGGAATGGGGAGTCCGGTGAAGTGCGTCTTGCTTCCTATGTGATCGTGCACGCCCGCGTTGAAGCGGGCCAGGCGCAGGGCGCCGCAGAGCGCGTAGACGAAGGCCATCGGATAGCCCCAGACGCCGTAGTCTTTGAGGATGAAGGCGTACATCATGTGCGCCGGCGCGATGCCGAAAGTGAGGAAATCCGAGAGGGAGTCGAACTCGACGCCGAAGGTGGACTCTCCGTGCACGAAGCGCGCCACGCGGCCGTCCAGGGAGTCGAAGGCCATGCCCAAGAGAATGGCGGTCGCGGCGGGCGCGAACTCGTCGCGCTGGATGGAGAGCAGGGCGTAGAAGCCGCAGGCCATGTTGCCCAGGGTGAACAGGGACGGCGCCAGGAATCGGCCGCGGCGGAGGTTCATCTAGTCCATTGCGCCAGGGGCGTGACGCCGCCTTGGACCTTGTCTCCGGGCTTGACCAAAGCGCGCGCCGAACCCGGCAGGCGCAGTGCGGCCTGCGATCCGAAGTAGATGATGCCGTAGCGTTCGCCGGCCTTAAGCGCCGCTCCGGGAGACGGCCAGCACTCGATGCGCCTGGCGACCAAGCCCGCGATCTGCTCGACGATGACTTTGAGCCCGCCGTGGTCCGCGCGCAGGGTCATGACGCAGCGTTCGTTGGCTTTGGCGCCCTCTTTCATCGCCGCGACGAAGGAGCCGGGGATGTGATCGACTTTTTCCACTAGTCCCGAACAGGGCGCCCGCTGGACGTGGACGTTGAAGAGGGAAAGGAAAATGCGCACGCACAGTTCGTCGCCCGGGCCGTCATGGGTGACGCTTAAGACCGTGCCGTCGCCCGGCGAATAGAGCAGCCCGGCGTCCGTAGGCCAGGGCCGGTTCGGGTCGCGGAAAAAATAGAGGCAAAAGGCCGCGAAGGCCAGGCCGAGGAAGAATACGATTCCTCCGAGAATCGAGAGGCCGGGCGCGCGGGCGATCAAAAAGCCGGCTCCGGCCGTCAAAAAACC
>JAGWJU010000072.1 GCA_028865585.1 Elusimicrobiota bacterium
AGACGCCGTCAAGGGCTTCGACTTGAGCAGGCGGCCGTCCAAACGCAGGGACGGCACGTGCGGATCGTGGTAGACCACGCGCGCCTTGGCCTCCAAAAGCAGGTGCATCACGTCGAACGAGGGCGACTCCCGGTAGTCGGCGGTGCCCGGATTTTTCGAGCGCCTGAGAGTCGGCACGCTCACCTTCAAGCCGGGCTTGCGCATGAACGAGCTGGAGGCTTTCTGCGAGCTCTCCGCGCTGAGGCGGGAGGCCCTGGGCGGCGTTTCGCCCAAGGACTACCTGTCCAAGAAGGGCGTCGAGCACATCATTCTGGACGAGGCGGTCTACGCCCGGGTCAACGCGGGGGCGGGCAAGGGCGGCCAGGCGGGCTTGGGCGGAACCGGCGGCGGGACGGGCGCGGGCCAAGAGGGCGCGGGTTTCGGCCCGGGCGGAGCCGAAGGCACGGACGCGGAGTTCGCGCCCCGCCTGGCCGGCGAAAAAAGTTTGGACGGCGCGATGCGCTCTTTGATCGCGCGCGCGGTCGCCGATCCGGGAGAGAGGGAAAAAGTCCGCGCCGCCGTGGCCGGGCTTCTGGAGCAGGACATCCGCCGGCGCGTGGACGAGGCGACCAAGCCCTTGCGGGAAGCCAAGACCCGCGTCGAGAACGAGCAGGCGCGCACCGAGGGCGTGCTGCACCAGGCCGTCGACGGCGTTATCGTGGTCGACGAGCAGGGGAAAATCCTCATGATGAACCCCGCGGCCGAGCAGGTCTGGGGCCAGCCGCTCGCGCAGGCGGCGGGCCTGCCCATCATCGAGAAGGCGGGAGAAAACCAGGTGGTGACCTTGGCCGCGGAATTGACCGCGCCCCCGGACCGGACCATCGACGCCCGCGCGCGCACGGCCGCGCCCCCGGATTTGCGCCGCAGCGTGCAGGCCTCCGGCGCCGTGGTGCAGACCGAGGCCGGCAAAATCGTCGGCATGGTCGCGGGCCCCACGGACGCGGCCAAGCTCCGCGAGACCGAGCGCCTGCAGCGGGAGTTCGTCGCCCACGTGACTCACGAGCTGCGCTCGCCCTTGTCCTCCATCCGCGCGGCGCTGGAAATCCTGGAGGGGGAAGCCGCGCCCAAGCTTCAAGCCGAGCACGGGCGGATGCTTTCGACCGCGGTCAAGAACACCGACCGTCTGGCCGACCTCATCACCAGCATCCTGGATTTTTCAAAGATCGAGGCCGGGCAGATGGAGGTTCGTCCCGGCAAGGCCGACGCCGCGGCGCTGGCGAAGGAAGCCGCGGAAAGCCTCTCCGCCTGGGCTCAAAAAAAGAGCCTGCGGCTCTCCTGCGAAATCGCGTCCGGCCTGCCGCCGGTGCGCGCGGACGGCCCCCGGACCGTCCAGGTGCTCATCAACCTTCTCTCCAACGCCATCAAGTTCACGCCCAACGGCGGCTCCATCGTTTTGCGCGCGGGCTTGGACCCCGAGGACGGCCGGCGCGTGCGCTTCTCGGTCTCGGACACGGGCCCGGGCATTCCGAAAAACCAGCAGGACAGGGTCTTCGAGAAGTTCGTGCAAATCGCCGCCGGGGAGCTCCACCCGGGCGGCACGGGCCTGGGCCTCTCCATCGCCAAGGCCCTGGTGCATCTCCAGCAGGGCAAACTGTGGCTTGAGAGCGACGCGGGCAAGGGCGCGGCGTTTCTGTTCACGCTGCCCGTGTTCGTCTTGGCCGCCGAGTCCGGCGACGCCGTGCCCGCGCCCAAGCCCTGGTGGAAGAAACTCCTGGGCCTCTAAGGCCGCTCCTTCCCTAAAGCTCCCTGGCGAAGGCGTAGGCCGAGACGCCTTGCGCGCCCGCGCGGCGAAGGGCCCGGGCGCACTCCTCCAACGAAGCCCCGGTCGTGCAGACGTCGTCGACGAGCAGCACGCGCAGGCCCCGAAAGAGCGACGCGTCGGCCGCGAAGGCTCCCGCCAGGTTTTCCAGGCGCTTTTTGCGGCCCAGCGTCCATTGCGGCTTGGTGTTCTTGAGGCGCGCGAGCCCGCGGCGCATCAGGGGAATTCCTAAGCCTCGCCCCAAGGATTCCGCGAGAAGCTCGGCTTGGTTGTAGCCCCGTTCGGCCAAGCGGCGGCGGTGCAGGGGCACGGGAACAAGCGCGTCCGGCCGCCCCAGCTCGGGGAATCGCGTCCAGGCGCGGGCCATGCAGCCGCCGGCCCAGAGCGCGGCGGACTTTCGCCCGCGGTACTTGAAGGCGTGGATGAGGGAGACGGACGCCTCGCGGTAGAGGCTCGCGGCGCGGATCATGCGGCAGGCGGATGCGGACGCCCGGCAGGAGGCGCAGAGCCCCGCGCCGGGATGGGGAACGCCGCAGCGCGCGCACCAGGGCCGGTCCACGGGCCGCAGGCGGGGAAGGCACGCGGCGCACAGCGGCTCCGCGTAGCCGCGCGGCAGATCGCGGCGGCAGTGCGCGCAGGTCTGCGGCCAGAGGAGATCGAGCAGCAGGCCCTTCATCCGCGCGGCGTGCATGCCCGGGATACGAGCCGGGCCGCCCAAAGGTTCCCGCGATTTTTGATAAAGTGAAAAGCGATTTATGGATTCCTTCCAGCCCAGGCACAACAAATGGCTCGTGACCGGCTCGGTCATGCTGGGCGTCTTCATGTCCGTCATGGACGTCACGGTCGTCAACGTCGCCATGCCGCACATGATGGGCAGCTTCGGCGTCGACTTGCTCAGCGTCGCCTGGGTCTCCACGGCCTACAGCATCGCGGAGATCATCATGATCACCATGTCCAACTGGTGGTCCGTGCTGCTGGGCCGCAAGCGCTACTTCATCATCTCCATGATCATCTTTACCCTCGGCTCCATTTTATCCGGCTTCGCGCGCTCTTTCGCTCAAATCATCGTTTTTCGCATGATTCAGGGCATCGGCGGAGGCGGGCTCATCCCCTGCGCCCAGGCCATCGCGCGGGAAACTTTTCCCACGGAAGAGCAGGGAATGGCCATGGCCACGTTCTCCATGGGGGTGGTCATCGCTCCCGCCGTCGGGCCCGTCCTGGGCGGGTGGCTGGTGGATCACTACGGCTGGCCCTCCATCTTCTTCATTAATATCCCCATCGCCATCCTGGCCATCGTGATGACCGCGGCCTTCGTGGAGGATCCGCCTTACCTGCAGCGGCACATGGAGAACATCGACGCCGCGGGCATCGGCCTCCTCATGGCGGGCTTGACCCTCATGCAGATCGTGCTTGAGCACGGAGAGGAAGTGGATTGGTTCTCTTCGAGGTGGATATGCTTCGGAGCGGCGGGAGCCGTCGTCGCCTTGGCGGCGTTCGTCATTTGGGAGCTGCGCGTCCAAGACCCCGTCATCGATTTCAGGCTTCTGAAGGATCCGTCCTTGAACGCCGGCGTCGTCATCGGCGCGGTCATCAGCATGGGACTTTACGGGGTGAGCTTTCTCTTGCCGCAATGGAGCCAGGAGCTTCTCGGCTATGATGCGACCCAATCGGGACTGCTTCTCCTGCCCCGGGCCGGAACCATGTTCCTTTTGATGCCCTTGGTGGGGCGGATTTACAATAAAATCAGCCCGCGCTGGATGGTCGGCGCAGGAGTGCTCCTATCGGTCGCCTCCTACTGGCTTCTGGCCCGTCTGCCGCTGTCCGTGGGCTTTTGGACGTTCCTGCCCGCGATGGTTTTGGGCGGCGCCGGCATGGCTTTCTCCATGGTGGCGCTCTCCACCGCGGCCTTGAGCCGCATTCCCAAGAAGCGCATGACCGCGGCCTCGGGCATCTACACGCTCTCCCGCCGCGTCGCCGGCAACATCGCCTACGCGGTCATGGGAACGGTGCTCGCCCGCCGCATCCAGGTCCACCGCTTCTGGCTCTCGCGCGACGTCAACCCCTTCAACGCCGCCTATCGCCGCTACTCCGGCGCCGCGGCCGGCTACCTGCACCGGGCGGTCGGCGCCGCCCGCGCCAAAGCGCTGGAGGCCGAACTGGTGAACCACCTGATCAACCGGCAGGCGTCCCTGATGTCCTACAACGACGCCTTCCTTATTATGACGGGGCTCTTCGCCCTGTCCATCCCGATGGTCTTCCTTTTGCCGCGTTCGGGCCTCCCCGAGCCCGCCGCGGCCCCCGCCGACTAAAGCTAGTCTGAAGCTCGGTGCGGGCGGCGGCTTGAATTCTGAGCGAGATGAGCCCGTGAAGGCCCGCATCGGGGCGAGCGAAGAGGCAAGCCGCCGCACGCCTAGAACTGGAAGGTCAGGTTCGTGCCGAACTGGATGGAGATGTAGTCGTTGGTCTTGATGTAGCGGTCGAGCTGCGCGGCCACGGCGCCGTTCAGGGTCAAGCGCAGGTTCTGCGCGATTTGGTAGTCCGCGCTGGTGTTGTAGCTGAAGAGCTCGAAGTCGTTGGCCGCGGTGATGGGCGAGTACTTGTAGTCCATGGAGAGCGTGTTGGTCCAGATGACGCGGTTGATGAAGAGAAGCGGCGACTTCATCAGAAGCGGGATGTAGAGCCCCTTGGGCATGCTGATGTCCGCGCGGGAAATCAGGCTCGGCGTGACGTCCGTGTCGTTCTGGGAGTAGACCCCCAATCCGTTCTTGTTGGTGTCGTGGTTGTAGACCACCTTGGGCGTGAGCGAGAACTTGCCCGCGTTGAACGTGGTCTGCACCGTGGCGTCCTGGTGCCCGGTAATCTGGGTGTTGACGTCGGCCACCAGGCTGTGGCTGTTGGAGGCGCGGAGGTTGCCGCTCACGAGGCTGTCGAACCTCTTGAAGAGCATGCTGCGCAGGTCCAGGCTGTAAGACTGGTCCGTGGCCAGGCTCTGGCCCTCGGTGAGCGTGCGGTGCGCCGAGACGCGGAAATCCATCTGGGTGTTCTGCATCCAGGACTGGGTGCGCAGCATCAGCTCCAGTTGGCTCATGTTCATGAGCAGGTCCGGCAGCGTCGTCGAGATGACGCGCGACGGCGTGTTGGTGGTCTGCCCCCGCTGCATGCTGTAGACGAAGTTGTTGGACAGGGAGAGGGTCTTCAAGGGCGCCCAGCGGCCCTTCAAGCCGTAGTTCTGCAGCGGCAGCCAGCGCTGGGTGGAGTTGACGGTGTCCTGCAGGGTCTGGGTCTGCAGGATGGCCGCGGGGTTGTTCGGGCGCAGGCCCGAGCGGATCCAGAGGTCGCCCATGGGGTTCAAGCCCCGCTCCACGTTGTTCCACACGTCGCCGTCTTGGATCTGGTAGCCGTTGACGATGTCCAAGGTCTTCAAGAGCTTCGAGTTGGGTGTAATCTGGCTGAAGTCGATGGGCAGAGTGACGGCGCCGTTGGAGTTGCGCGTGATGGTCTGCAGGTCGCCGTAGCTGAAGGTGTAGGTCGAGAGGCCGACGACCACGCTGGTGGTGCTCACGTTGCTCTGCGAGATGGTGTTGATGCTGTAGTTGACCTGGGGATTGAGCCAGCGGTTGATGCGGAAATTGGACGTGAACCCCGCGGTCTGGTTCAGGGAGAGCGGGTAGCTGAAGTCCTGGCCTTGGCCGGAGCTGAAGTTCTGGCGCTGCTCGTGGACGGTGGTCAAGGCGTAGTTCGGATCGAAGGAGGATCCGGTCCAGGGCACGAAGTCGAGCTTCGCGCCGTAGGTGTTGGTGATGTCCGTGGTGTTGTCGTTGCCCGGCTGCTCCAGGACGGCGAGCGAGTTGTAGCCGACGCTGTACTTGGAGTAGGAGTAGGTCAGGTTCACGGTGCGCGGCAGGAAATGGCTCTGCGTGGGCACGCCGTACTGCAGGGCCGAGGTGTAGGTCTGCCGGTCGTCGGTCCGCCCGAGGAGGTCGTAGTTGATGACGTTGCGGGTGTAGCCCAGGGTCACCTGCGGAAGGGCGCCCAGGTTGAACGTGCCTTGGGCGCTGCCGTTCCAGGTCGTGACCTTGCCCTCCTGCAGGAGGTTCACCAGGTTGGAGAGGCTCCCCGTCTGCGCGACGTTGGGGGTGTTCACGACCGCGCGGGAGACGTTGAAGCTCATGGGGAAGTAGCGCAGGCGCGTGACGTTCATGTAGGCGTTGTCGAGCTCGTTGTCCTGGTTTGAGACCACCGACGTCGGGGTCTGGAAGTTGCGGTCCACGTAGCGCGACTTGGCGCCGAAGGTGCCCCAGCCGGGAACGGAGAAGTCGCCCTGGAAGTCGTAGGCGTTGCCCACGCGCGTGACGGGCTTGGCCAGGAAGATTTCGTCGAGGTAGAGGGACTCCTTGCCCTCCGTGCCGACGGCGCCGCCGGGCGGGGCGGTCAAGTGCCAGTACTGCGACGGCCCGGTGGGCTGGGCGTTGGCGTCGAAGGTGTAGCTGGAAAGCTTGACGCCAGCCACCAGCTCCGAGACCTGCTGGAGGTTGGGCACGCCGCTGCTCACCACCACGGTTCCCGGCGGGTCCGCGCTGTCCGCGGTCCAGCTTTGCGCCACGCGGAAGGCGTTCAAGTTTTGGTCCACTTTGATGAGCTTCCAGCCCGTGAAGGTGATGGGCACGTCGACCTCGTAGAAGTTTTGGTCCGTGCCGGCGCGCAGGAAGAAGATGTTGTTGCGGCAGTCCGCGTTGCCGCTGGCGCAGGTGGCGCTGTTGCCGGCCTGCGCGTTTCCGTAGAC
>JAGWJU010000073.1 GCA_028865585.1 Elusimicrobiota bacterium
CCTCACCCGCTCTTTAAGCGGTCTGCGGAAAATCGGCAGAAGCCAAGTCATCGGCGCCTTGCCGTCCGCAGTCCGGCTGGTCGTGAAAAGGAAGCACCTGCGCCTTTGGCTGAACTTTCCGGCGATAAACTCGCATTTCTTCTGGACAATCGTCCTGGACCAGTCGTCCGCCGCCCCCTCCAGGGCCGTTTGCCGGTATTCCCGGAGCATATCGTTATCGTTGCGGCGGATTTGAACCAGGAATTGAAGCACGGCATGGGGTGGAAGCGAGTTCAAGAAGGCTCTGGCCTGTATGTTGAAGAGGTCCAAGCGCGACGGCTCGTAGAAAAAAGCGTTTTCGGCCTCGATCTCATAGACCGAGGAATAATCGAGGTTCACCCCGACCAGGACGCCGTCCTGGAAGCTCCAGAGGTTGAGGTATTGTCCCAGGGACAGGGGCTTGGGCGCGTGCAGGAGCGCTCGGAGACGGGTCAGCTTCAGTTCGAGCCCGTTCATGAGTTTTTCTCCGGCTTCTCGAACGGGTCTATCGGACGGCAGCGGCTCGTGAGGACATAGCGCGCGGCCGCGAGCAGGTAGCCTTGGGGCTTGCCGCGCTTGACCGCCCGCAAGGCCCAATACGCCAGGAACAAGATGACGGCGTTGGTAAAGAGCCCTCTGCGATTGAGCAGGAACGCGAAGAAGAAAATCAGCAGCAGGATGGCCCCGTCGGCCAACTCCAGGCCGAGGAATTTATCCGCGCCGTTCAGGTTCCGATAAACTTTGACTGGTTCCATTGCTCTCCTTGCTCCCCGCCCCGGATTTCTCCGGGGCGGGGAGTCTCCTTCAAGCTCCGGCCGCCGCGGTCTTGCGGTCCGTTTGGGCCGGCGCCGCGTTGGGTCCGCGGTCGATGACCTTGAAGACCTGGGCCTCGATGCCCCAGTTCCGGCCGTTTTCTCCCTGCCAAGTGCGCAGGCGGCCCTCGACTTCGACCGACGCCCCCTTGCTCAAGCCCGCGGCCTGGTGGGCCAGGCCGTGCCAAGCCGTGACCAGGACGTAGTCGTAGAACGGCCGACCGCGTCCCGGACGCTCGACCGCGACGATGAACTGAGCCCTGGTCTTGTCCTCGCCGAAGTTCCGCACGCTCGCGCTGCCCGCCAGCCGCCCGATGACTGCCGCTTCGTTCCTGTCGCCCTCGCGGCGTCCGTCCTGCGCTTCGCTTTGTGTCTCGTTTCGTTCCATGTTCCTCCTCATTTTGGCCAGCATATTCCGGGCGATCCGCCCGATGGGGACGATCTCGACCGGCATTCTCAGTGCCCCGTCAGGGACTGCAGGATGGCGAGGACGGAGCTTGAGAGGAATATGAGCGCCCCGCCTCCGATGACGTAGCATCCTCTCCTCATCGCGTCCTGGTCCCCCATCGCCAGGCTCAGGCCCACCATGATGACGCCGATGACGAAGACGCCCGGCCCCAGGATGTTCACGAGCCAGTTGGCCGCCGAGCTCAGGAAGCTGCCGACCTGGCCCGTGTTTCCCGAATACTGCGCGAAGGCGGGCGCGGCGCACATCATGATCGTGCCGGCCGCCATCAACCATCTTTGAGGTTTCTTACCCATTGTGTTCTCCTCCCGACTGCTTCAATTGAACGGCGCTCAAAAGCCGGTCCGCCCGAATGTTCGCCGGGTCGTCCGAAAGGATTTCCTTCAGGTAGCCCGAGGCACGGTTGAGGTCATCCACCGTCCCGCCGGTGTAGGCGAGAGCGGCCAAGTAGTAGAGCTTCTTCAGGTAAAACTGCCTGCGGATGCCCAAGGGATGGTCCGCCCTATAGCCGGCGAGAGCTTTTTGGGCGGCTTCATCGGCCTCGCGGTCGTGCGGAAAGGCGCGCAGAAGGGCCAGCGCCGCGCGAGGCAGGCTCGCGTCAGTGCGCGTGCCATCGCCCCGATATATCCAATCGAACGCTCCCCGGACGGCCGAGCCTTGGGCGGATATTTTTTCTTCAAGCGCCGCCACCTGGGAGGCGGTCTGCGAACTCTCGATGACCGCAAGCGTGTCGGTCATCTTCTTGGCGTCCTCGACGCGGCCCGCGGCCAGCAGCCGCAAGGCCGCCTGGGAGCCTTTCGCGAAAGCCGAGGAGCAGTAAACGTCGTAAGCCGCAGGCCCCACGCGAGCTTTGATGCGTCCCAATACGCGGAGCAGCCGATCTTTGTCGCCCGAGTCCAAGCCCAGCAGGGCCGCGATATCGCCATAGGCGGCCGCTTCATCACCCGAGGCGGGGTTGAGAGTATCGTCAGACGACAATGCCGCGATATCCTTCAAGCGTTGGGCTTCCCGCGCATGCTCCAAACTCTTGGCCGCATCCGAATCGTCCGGATTCAGAAATCCCGCCAGGGCGAAGTCATCGATTGCCTTGGAGTAATCCTGATTCGTGAAATCCGTCTCGCCTTGGACGTAGCTCTGCCTCGCGGCTTCCCGAGCTTCGGCCTGGGCGTCCTGGAATTCCTGGTCGATGACCTCTTTGTAGACGTCCTCCGGCGTCGCCGCGCCGGGCGGCTCGAATCGGTAGGTGAGCGTGAAGCGATGATCCAAGGACAAAGGCTTGTCCGACATGGAATAGTCCAGCTCGAAGCGCCCATCCGGCGTGCGCAGGCCGAAGCCCGCCGAGACATAGCCGTCAAAGCCCAGGCGCACGGTCAGCACATGCAGGTAGTCGTACTGAAGGCCCAGGGCCGGATATAGACCCGGCGCACCAGCGACCTGACGCGCGGAAAACAACACCTCGGCCCTATCGTGCTCGATGACGCCGGAGCTCTCCGGCCGGGAGGCCGCCTGGAAGGACATGGCCGCGCCCGCTCGGAACTCCCGAGGGTAGGTGTCCGCCGAGTCCATAAGCCTCACGCTGGGTTCGATCAGGTTCTTGACGTCCGCGCCGACGTTCCAGACCACGCGGTTAAGCCCTAAAAAGTGATCCGACCAATACCGGCCTTGGGTTCCGGCGTCCAAGCCCCAGCCCGTGCCGGAATATCCCGCGATGTTGAAATCCAGCATGTCGGCCGTTGTGCCCGCCGACCAATGCCTTCCGAAATCGCGCCCGTAACCCGCCATGAACACGGACTGCGTGTTCGAAACGTCGTAGCCCGGGTCGTCGATGGCGCTTCTGGCGACGATGTTGTCGCGGTTCAGCTGAAGCGCCCCGGCGCCGAAGGTCCCGAACGGCGTCGGAACGCTGAGGCCGATATAGTCGTATCTCGCCCCGCCGAAGAGAAACAGATGCTCGCCCGAGAGCGCTCCGCCAGCATGGGCCAGCCCCGCCGGATTCCAATAAAGGGCCGAGGGATCGCGCACCGTGGAGACCACGGCTCCTGAAAGCGCGGCCGCCTGGGCGCCGGGTCCTTGGGACAGGAGCTGGGTTGAGGCCGCCGCCACCTGGGCCGCCGCTGGGCGACCCAAGATCGGCAGAAACGCGATCAGGACGATTTTTCTCACTTAACCACCAGGAGATAGAAGGTTTGGCTGTCCGAGGGACCGGAGAAGGTCACGCGGCAGATGTAGGAACCGTCGAAGAAATCGCGGCCGTAGCGGTCGCGGCCGTCGAAATGGACCTGACTGACCCCGGGCGGGATGCCGTAGTAGTCCTGCTTGAAGAGCAGGTCCTGCCATTCCGAGTAAATCTCGACCGTCGCTTTCTGGTAGCCGGAGGCCGGAGCGTGGAAGACGATATTGGTGCCGCCGCGTTCGGGGCTGAATGGATTGGGGTAGTTGTAGGCTTTGGGAAATGAAGAGGGAACCTGGGTGATGGAAAACGAATAGACGGGGCTGGCTGTCACCCTGCCGAACTGGTCGGAGGCCTTCACCTGCCAGTAATAGGGGGTGGTAAACGCGAGTCCGGAGAGTTCGTAGCTCGCGGACGTCAAGCCCGAGGCCACGCTCGACAGGGCGTAAGGAGAGTTTCCCGCGTCAATCTCGTAGGAAACCGGAAGCGGACTCGGGCCTTGCGTCCACTCCAGCGTCATGGTCTGCTGCGGGCTAGGTACCAATGACTGGGTTGATGAAGTCCCGGGCAGGGCCAGGGGCTCGGCCGGGGCGGCTGTCGACATGAAACAGGAATAGGCCGCGGCCGAAGCGCTCTGAAGCCCCAAAGACATGACCGCAAACGCCGAAGAAGCGGTTCCGGAGACAACGCCCGCGCTTAATCGCGCCTCTCCCGATGATCCGGGCGTGGCGGCCCCGGCCACGGCCATGACGGGAAGCGCGCATTCGTCGGCCTGGGCCAGGACCGGAGCCAGACAAAGGGATAACGCCAATGCCGCGCGAATAAAGCGCTTCACTGAACCCTCAAGAGAAACATGACGGCTGCATTCCTGGGCCTGGTTTCAGAGGACGGATCGGACGCCTGCTGTTCCCGGTTATTGGAATCCCACCTCGCCTGGAACGATCCGCTCCCCTGCTGATTGCCGAAGAGCCAGCCGCTGACGTTCGCGGGGTGGGTGTGAGCGCCGACCTTGTCCGCTTGATAGGACCCGACGGCGTCGCCAACGGCGCCGCTGGGATATTCCGCGACGCGGGAGGCGGCGTCTGGATCGCTCCAGGCTCCGCTCTTGCCGTGATTCCAGCCGCGCAAAAACGTGCCCCGAAGATCGGGAATATTGAACATGCCCGCCCCTGGCGAGCCCCAGACGGTGCTCAAAGCGGCGAATAATGGGGCCGTATTGAACGTCCCCCAGGAGGCCTGCCCTACGCCGTTTTGAGGAAACGCCCGGCCGTCGCACTCAATCCAGCCCGGAGGCTCGACCGTGCCGGCGTAGGCGATGATGGTGCCGATGGGAGAGGTGCCGGCGGCGGAAACCCCCGTCAGGCCCGAGCCGTCGCCGTAGAAGGCTCCGCTAAAATAGGGCGCCGTGACGCCGCCGGCCGCGACCGAAATGCCGGATGAAGCCGCAATGCTGTATTGGCCGGGTCCCGCGGCCGTGAATGTCCCCGATGAAGCCGTGAGGCTTTGCGTGGTCAAGCTTTGGACGGGCTTCAAGCTCTCGGCTAAGCCCGCGATGGCGGCGAACGGAGTCCCCGCCAGGCGCAGCCGGGGCAGAAGGGTCGTGCCGTTAACCGAGATTTCGACGTAGACCGGCAGGGCCGTATCGAAGGTTGAGGTGCTTAAAACGTCGGCAATCTGGCCGCCGGCGGAATCAATCGTCGGCGAGACGGGCGTCCCGCTTCCCAAAAGGTAGCTGAAGACGCCGCTGGCAGACGGCGTCACCTCGGACGCTTCGTCGTAGACCAGGCTCCCCGAACCCGCCGTGCCCGCGTCGCCGCCCTGGTAGACCTTGAACTCGGTCTTCTGCGGACCGGTGTAGGGCGTCCCCGTCGCGTTTGTGAGGTAGCCTTGGAGCATGACGTCAAGCTGAACGGCCCCGGCAACGCCCGCGCTTAACGCCGCGACAAGTACTGCGACCGCCATTGTTCTCAATTGTCGATTCATTGAATTCTCCTTGGGACGACCCGTCATTTCGCGACTCCATCGGCATTGACAGCCGCATCCGGGCGGAACTTGGGCTTTGCGGCCGAGGCGAGGTCGAGGCCAGGCCTCGCCAAGCCCTCCACAAAAGGCAGATCCGCAGATCTGCCGCCCAAAATCGGGTAAACGCGCGCCGTCCGCGCCAGGCACGGCTGCCCTCCCGGCGTGAAGACGAACGCGGTCCCGGATGAAAGGTCTTTGAGCTTGTTGGGATGAATTTTGAAGCGTTCCACCGTCCGCCGGGACATCTCTCCCGTTCTTTTGTCCCGAAAAAAACCTTTCTGCACCCGCTCGGTGTCCTCGACCGTGCTGTAGGTCCCCATGGTCCGGGACCAAAACTCGGCGTCCTCCGGGTCCGGGGTGCGGAAGCAGACCTTGCCTCCGGAGGTGTTGTTGAACACGGCCGAGACGAAGGCCTCGGGCTTCACGCCCGCCACTTTCTTCAACTGGCCCAGGTCCTGGTGGGAGAGGACGGTCCAAAGCCTGGCCGAGCCGACCGTCGCTATAAAGGAAGCGAAAGCCGGGGTGGCGAACTCCGCGAACTCGTCCAGGATGATGGAAGCGGGTCCTGGCTTCGGCTGCGTTTGTTGCCGTCCCGCTGCGATCGAGAGAAGGCCCGAGATCAGCATGCGGCCCAAGGGATTCGCCATGACCTGCAGGTGGCCCAAAGGAATAGCGAAGTAAGCGAGTTGACGGCCGGAGAACACGTTTTCGAGCGTAATTTGCGGCGAGTAGGTGTTGAGGAGCGCGCCCAAGGTCCCGGTGGTCCAAGGCCGGATCGCGGAGACGATGGAACTCACGTCGGGATTGCGCTCGAATTCTCCCTTCGCGGCCTCCTTGAGCTTCTCGTCCTTGGCTAGGTCGAACGCCTTCTCCCGGCAATTTTCGTCGGAGAAATACCAGAAGCAGTCTTGCAGTGTGAACTCGAGCCCCGTCTTCCAAAACACCTCGGCCATCGTTTGGATGCGGGCTAAGTCCACGGAGAGGTAATACTCGTGCGCTTCGCCGGAGGTTGTCGGCTCGCGACCGATGACACGC
>JAGWJU010000074.1 GCA_028865585.1 Elusimicrobiota bacterium
GGTCGTTCCGTCTCTGCGGGTTGGCCACGTTGTTAAGCGGCCGGAAATCCGTCGCGCGCACGTCCGACTCGGGCTCGCCGAAATCGGCCGGGATGTCGCCGATTAAAAGCCCGCAGCCTTCCTGGGGATACGCTTGGCGCACGTGGGCTTGAATGCCCTTCATCACCTCGGAAGCGACAAAGAGCGTCACTTGGCCGCCTCCCAGAAGCGCTCGCTCAAGTACCGCTCGCCGCCGTCCGGCAGAACCGTGGCCAGGACCGCGTCCCGGCCGTCCCGAAAAAGTTCTTGCCCGACCGCAAAGCACGCGGCCAGATTCGCCCCGCCCGAAATGCCGATGAGCACGCCCTCGTCCTTCGCCGCGCGCAGGACCCACTCGTAGGCGTCCTCCGTCGCAATCTCCAGATTCCGATCCGCCAAGCGCGGATCGTAGATGCCGGGGACAATGGCGCTGTCCATGTGCTTCAAGCCCTCCAAGCCGTGCAGGGGCGAGTCGGGCTGGACGGAAATCAATTCGACGCCGGGGTTCAATTCCCTGAGCTTGGTCCCGGCCCCGCGGAACGTGCCGCTGGTGCCCAAGCCCGCGACGAAGTGCGTGACGCGGCCTTGGGTCTGCTCCCAAATTTCCGGGCCCGTGGTTTCGTAGTGCGCCTTCCAGTTCTCGGGGTTGTTGTACTGGTCGGGGTAGAAGTAAAGCTCGGGATTTTCCGCGTAGAGCTCGCGCGCCTTGCGGATGGCGCCGTCGGGGCCTTCGAGCGGATCGGTCAGCACCAGTTCCGCCCCGTAGGCCAGCAGGATTTTCTTTCGCTCCGCGTTGATGTTGCCGGGCACGGCCAGACGGACCTTGTAGCCCAACTTCGCGCCCATCCAGGCATACGCGATGCCCGTGTTGCCCGAGGTGGCGTCCATGATGATCTTGCCCGGCGCCAAAAGCCCCGAGCGCTCCGCCGCGCGCAGCATCCCAAGAGCCGCGCGGTCCTTGATCGAGCCGCCGGGGTTGCGCCACTCCGCCTTGGCGGCGATTTGAACGCGCCCGCCGAATGAGCGCGCGAGTTTCGGGAAAGAAATGAGCGGGGTGTTCCCGACCCCCAAGTCTTGTTCCGGCACCGGACGGGCCTGCGCGCGCATCTGGTTATTATACGTGTTATGGCCCGGGCGCGCTTGGACCTACCCGGAGCTTTCGTATGATATAAGGTAAACTGACAGCAACCAAGCATACATTAAGGAGGCACACATGCAGCGCAAGGCATCGGCCGTCTGGCAGGGAGACTTGAAGTCGGGCAAAGGCAGCTTGTCCACGGACACGGGGACGCTTAAAAGCACGCCTTATTCTTTCAGCGCGCGCTTTGAGAACGGCGCGGGGACCAATCCCGAGGAGCTGCTCGCCGCGGCCCACGCCGGATGCTTTACCATGGCGCTCTCGGCCCAGCTCGCCAACCGGGGGATGACGGCCGCCAAGCTCGAAACCTCCTGCGCCATCACGCTGGAAAAGGTGGGCGAGGCGTTTTCCATCACCAAGAGCCATCTGGACCTGACGGCCCACGTTCCCGGCGCCGACCAAGCCAAGTTCAACGAGGCGGTCAAGGCCGCGGAGACGGGCTGCCCCGTGAGCAAGCTCTACAAGGCCGAGATTTCGGTCAGCGCGAAGCTCGTCGCGACGGCGGCCTAAAAAGTCCGGACCAGCGCCGCGGTCGCGCCTAACCCGTAGTAGCCGACGCCGTCCCGGTCCCCCATGGAGCGCAGGCCGTCGACGGCGGCGTTAATCCGCCAGCTGGAATCGGGGATCTGCCACTCGTAGCCCAGGCCAACGTCCCAGGCGGCGGAGGTTCCCACGATGGGAGAGGAAAAATCAGATCCAGGCGCGCCTGAGACTTGAGACGCGGCCAAGCCCACGCGCAAAAGAACGTAGCGGGTCTGCGGCGTCGCCAGGGGAACCAAGGCGAACTCGATTCCGGCGGGAACGGACCAGCGCATCAAATCGGCGGAACTTCCGTTGGTCCTGGCCTGGCGCAAGGACTCGGCCTCCAATCCCGCGTAGGCGCGCAGCCAGGGAGTGAGATGCCGCTCGTAAAGAGCCCTGGCGCCGAATCCGCCCCGCGCCGGAGATTCTCCGCCGCCGCTTGAAAACGGGAAAAGCGTCGTTGACGCGGGGCCCAGTTCCAGCGACCATGCCGCGTGCGGCGCGGCCAAGCCGTTCTCGTTGAGCGACACCTGACGCACCTGCCCGGAAATCATCGGCTTGTTGGAGTTCAGGTAATGGAGAAAAGTCACTTTATCCTGCTGCGTCCAGGCCCGCTGATCGCCCAGGGAAGGCATCGCCTGCGCGCGGCATGGGGCCCACGGAAGAAAAAAAACCGCGCACAAGAGCGGCCAGCGTCCGTTTCGAGGCTTCATTTGGAAATGTATTATATACCTTTCGCGATGAAACCTCGGCTCCCCCTCTTCCGCGCCAAAAGGGCGCTTGGCCTGGCCGTCCTCGCGCTCGGCTTGGCGGCGCCGCGGCTCCAAGCCAAAACCATCGCCCAAGCGCGGCAGGAGGTCCTCGTCCAGACCCTGCGGTACCTGAACATTCCTTATTTATGGGGCGGCGTCCAGCCGGCCACGGGGCTGGACTGCTCGGCCTTCGTCCAGCTCGTCTACCGCCGCGCCCGCCTTTTTCTGCCGCGCTCGTCCCGGGAGCAGTTCGCCGCCACGCGCTACCTGAAGCCCCAAAACGTCCTGCCCGGCGACCTGGTCTTCTTCGCCATGCGCCGCTCCCGCCCGCGCGACGTCGATCACGTTGGGATTTACCTGGGCAAGGGCCTCTTCATCCACGCCTCGGTCTCGAACGGCGTGCACATCGAATCCATCGTCAAGCCCTATTACATGGAGCGCCTGGTGTCCATCCGCCGCTATGCCGGGTTCTAGCGCGGGCGCATGATCCGATGAGACTCGACCTCGCTCTTGTGGCGGTCATCGCGCTCTTCGGACTGTTCGGCCTTTTCTCCGGCGCCATCCGGCAGCTGGCCCATCTGGCGGGCTTGGCCCTGGCTTATCTAGCGGCGCCGAGCGCGGCCCGGGCGCTGATGCCTTTCGCCCAAAAAAGGGCTCCCTGGCCGCCCGCGATTCTGGGCCTGGCCGTTTCCGCCGCGGCGTTCCTGGCGCTCATGGCCGTCGGCGGCGCCTTGACCCGCGCGGCCCTGGCCCGGCTTTCGCGCGGGCGATTGAACCCCAAGGCCGATCGCGCGGCCGGATTGATCCTGGGCGCCGGCCAGGGCGCGGCGCTGGTTTTCGCGGCGCTTTCCATCCTGCTTTTTGTCGGCAGCCCCCAATCCCTGCCGCCGGGGCAGCTCTCGGACTTCGTCGCGGGATCCAAGGCGGTCGCTCTCGTGCAGAAGCACAACCTATTTTCCCTCGTGCACCTTCCCGAGCTGGACAAGGTTTCCAAGCTACTCGCCGCCGCGAAAAGTCCGGCGGCCGCCAAAAGCTTGGCTCATAATCCCGATTTCAACGCCGTGCTGAGCGATCCCAAGTTCAGGGCGCTCTTGAGCCGGCTTCCGCCCGGGCAGGCCCCGAACTTGGGCGACGCCGAAAAGCTCATGAGCAGCCCGCAGATGCGCGCGCTGCTCCAGGACCCCGCGTTCATTCAGCACCTGCTCAAGATTCAGGCCGCGCTCTCGAGCGGCGGTTCGGCCCCGGCGAAATAGCCGGCGGCCTAGCGGCCGTCGAAATCGCCGGCGGCGGACTTAAAGCGCCCCAGCGCGTTTTTCGCGGAAGCAAGATTCACGCTCGGCCTCCGCTCGGCGGACTCGGCGGGTCCCGCGGCGGACAAGGCCCGCAAGACGGGTCCCACCTCGCTCACGTCCTCGCCGGAACAGCCCGAATCCGGAGCGAAGCCCGAGTCCGGGCAGATTTTGGACGCGCGGTGGTAGAACCCGAAGGGACGCAGAAGAAAAAATCCGTGCTTGACGAAATCGCCCTCGCCGCGCACCAGGATGCCCTCGACCAAGTCCGTGCGCGCGTCGAAGACGGGCGAGCCCGAGCTTCCCGCCGCGTCGTCCAAGTCGGCCGAGAAGTAGCCCTGGGCCGAGATGGACACGATCCGCGCGTCCTCGGACACCTTGGCCGGCAGCCCCGAGGGATAGCCGATCATGAACAGGGGCTCCCCCACCCGCGGATGGGAGTCCCGATCGAGCGCCAGCGGCGGATGATCAGGAACGGGGCGATTGAGCCGCACCAAGGACCAGTCCTCGCCGTCGTCCTGGTATTTGCGGGCGACGAGGGCGCTGCAGCCGTAGACCTCGGACGCGGGGACCGAGGTCGGATTGGAATTCGCGCGCCCCACGGAATATCCGAAGACGAACGCGGTGCCGCCGCAGTCCTTGGCCGAGGTCACGCAATGCCCGGCCGTGACGGCCAGATCCGGCCCGACGAGAAATCCCGAGCAGAACGCCCCGTCGGGCTCGTTGTAAAAGCGTTCGCCGCTCTCAAGCTTGTAGTCTTTGCCGTAGGCGGCGCTCGGCAGGGACACCCATCCGTCCTTGTTCCGGACCAGGCTTTTCCAGGAAAAAAGGGAAAGCGTCGAGGAGGCCAGGGTTCGCAGCCGCCGCCGGACTTGGTAGACGTCGTAGCGGTTGTCCCTGCCGTAGATGGTCGGTTCGGGCGCGGGGCCCAAACGCGGCGCGGCCCGCAGTCCGGGCGCGGCGGCCAGCAGAAGAAAACCCGCCAGCATGGGTACTATGCGGCTTCGTTTCATCCTGCTTAGTGTAAACGCGCGCGCCCGCGCCCGCATGGGCCCATCGGGCAATTTTACTCCCCCCGGAAGTCTTGGCGGGGCACCAACTCAGATTGCGGCTTGACGGCCCGGCCAATTTTGCCGCGGCCAGAGGCTGGCCTGCGTCCGCGTGGCGGCTACCTGCCGCCGCAATTGAACGATCATGGCGACGGCGCGCCGTAAAAACGGCCGCAGCGCCGACTTGAAACACTGTTCGACGGCGAAGAGGCTCTCGTGTCCGCGAAGATCGAGCGCAGGATAGGTCCGTGCGGCCCGAAGAACGAAGACAAAGGCCGCAACCGCGAGCGCGGCCAGGACGAGGCGTTTTGTGTTCGTCATGTCACTTCAGGAGTTTATATTAACAAATGTTAAAAGCGAATTCTATTCGACCCAATTAAATGAGCGAGTCACCGCCTTTTTCCAGCAACGATAAAGATCGGAGCGCTCGCTCTCCGGCATGCGGGGCTCCCACGACCGGCCCGCGCGCCAGTTGGAGCGCAATTCGTCCAAATCCCGGAAGAACCCCGCGGCCAGCCCGGCGGCGCAGGCCGCGCCCAGGGCCGTCGTCTCCAGGACGGTCGGACGCACCACGGGCCGGTTCAAGATGTCCGCCTGGAACTGCATGAGCGTGGCGTTGGCCGCCATGCCCCCGTCCGCGCGCAGAGAGTCCAGCCTGACGCCCGAGTCCGCCTCCATCGCCTCGACGACCTCCCGGATCTGGTAGGCCGTGGCCTCGAGCGCGGCCCTGGCCAGGTGGCCCTTGTTGGCGTAGCGCGTCAGGCCCGCGACGACGCCGCGCGCGCCCGCGTTCCAATAGGGGGCGTAGAGTCCGGAAAAAGCGGGCACGAAGTAGACGCCGCCGTTGTCTTCAACCGTGCGCGCCAGGGCCTCGACGTCCGAGCTGCGGCGGATAAGGCCCAGATTGTCGCGCAGCCACTGCACCAGGGCTCCGCCCACGGCGACGCTCCCTTCCAAGGCGTAGAGCGCGGGGCTTTTCCCCAGTTTGCAGGCGACCGTGGTCACGAGGCCCGAGGAGGACGTGACGGGCGAGGTTCCCGTGTTCATCAGCAGAAAGCAGCCGGTGCCGTAGGTGCTTTTGGCCTCCCCCCGGTTGAAGCACGCCTGTCCGAAGAGCGCGGCCTGCTGATCGCCCAGGATTCCCGCGATGGGAACGCCTTCAATCGCCGGGAGCCGCGCGCGGCCGTAGATTTCGGCGCTCGAGCGCGGCTCGGGCAGAATTTTTTCGGGACTCGCGAAGAGCTTCAAGATGTCCCGGTCCCACGCGAGCGTCTTAAGGTTGAGCAGCTGCGTGCGGCTGGCGTTGGTCGCGTCCGTGGCGTGCACGCCGCCCTTGGGCCCGCCGGTCAGATTCCAGAGGAGAAAGGAGTCGACGGTGCCGAAGAGAAGCTCGCCCGCCTCGGCCCGCGCCCGCGCGCCGGGGACATGATCGAGAATCCAGCGGAGCTTCAAGCCGCTGAAATAGGTCGAAAGCGGCAGGCCCGTCTTCGCGCGCAGGCGGTCTAGCCCGCCGTCCTTGGCCAGCTCCGCGACGGAGTCCTGCACGCGCGTGTCCTGCCAGACGATGGCGTTGCCGACCGCACGGCCGGTCTTGCGGCTCCACACCACCGTGGTTTCCCGCTGGTTGGTGATGCCGACGGCGGCCAGGTCTTGGGGCCGCAAGCCTTTGCGGCGCATGGCCGCGGCCACGACCTCCTGCGTGCGCCGCCAGATCTCGGCCGGCGAGTGCTCGACCCA
>JAGWJU010000075.1 GCA_028865585.1 Elusimicrobiota bacterium
TCAAGAATATGAAGCCCGCGGCCGTTCATGCCTGAGTCAGGCAGGCTGTTCTTAAGCGTCATCGTCCCGGTTTATAACGAGGAGGAGAGCCTCAGGCCCTTCGTGGAGGAACTCTCCGAGGTCCTCTCGAAAATTCCGCAGAGTTGGGAAGCGATCCTGATCGACGACGGATCGAAGGATGGGTCCTACGCCGCCATCCAGGAGATCTGCCGCCGCTTTCCGGGCTTCAAGGCCGTGCGGCTGGGCCGCAACGCCGGACAGACCGCGGCGCTGTCCGCCGGCATCGACCGGGCCCGGGGAGAACTTATCGTCTGCCTGGATGCCGACGGCCAGAACGATCCGCGCGACATCCCGGCCATGCTGGTCAAAATCGAGGAGGGCTACGACGTCGTCAGCGGCTGGCGCAAGAACCGCAAAGACCCGTGGCTTTCGCGGCGCCTGCCCTCGCAAATCGCCAACGGCATCATCTCCTGGAGCACCGGCGTGCCTCTGCACGACTACGGATGCACGCTTAAGATTTATCGCGCCCGCTACCTAAAATCCCTGCCTCTCTACGGCGAGATGCACCGCTTCATCCCGGCTTTCGCCGGGTTTTTGGGCGCGCGCATCGCGGAGACGGAGGTCCACCACCGTCCGCGGACCCGCGGCTCCTCCAAGTACGGCATTTCGCGGACCTTCAAGGTCGTGCTCGATTTGCTCACGGTCAAATTTATGGATGCCTACTTGGCCAAACCCATCTATCTTTTCGGCGGAGGCGGCGTGCTGTTGGGCTTGACCGGCGCCGCTTTGGCCGCGGTGACGCTCTATAAAAAAATGGTGCTGGGCATTTTCGTCAAGGATCAGCCGCTGTTTCTTGTCTCCATCTTCTTCGCCATTGTCGGATTCCAACTTATCCTAATGGGCCTCTTGGCGGAAATCCTCATCCGCATCTACTTCGACATCAAGGGCAAGCCCGCTTATTTCGTCCGCGAGACGGCCGGATTCCTTGACTCCTCCGGCGCAAGTAAATTAGAATCGGTCTAGCTATGCCAAACCCAAAACGAAAGCACACCCGTTCCCGGCGCGACAGCCGCCGATCCCAGAATTGGAAGCTCGAACGCCCGGCCTTGACGCCCTGCGCCAACCCGGCTTGCCGGAAGCTGCGGCGTCCGCACGTCGTCTGCCCCCATTGCGGCTTTTACAACGGGCGCATCGTCGTTATGCCCAAGCAGAAGAAGGAAAAATCCCAGGGGGAGCAGGGAGAGCAGCAGAGCTGATCGCTTCCCACCGCACCCCATCACTCATTAGGAAGGCTTGATTATGGCAGAGCAGGCGGCCGCGGAACCCGTGAAAGCGGGACGATTGAGGCTGGAGAACAAGGTCGCCGTGATCACGGGCGCGGCCCGCGGCATCG
The DNA here is from genome assembly GCA_028865585.1 of Elusimicrobiota bacterium. Classification (GTDB taxonomy): domain Bacteria; phylum Elusimicrobiota; class Elusimicrobia; order UBA1565; family UBA9628; genus JAGWJU01. The sequence continues at coordinate 1,394 of JAGWJU010000075.1, forward strand.
GCTACGCCGCGACGGGGCTCTTCTGCCGGGAAGGCGCCAAGGTCGTGATGGTCGACGTCGATGAAGCCCTGGTCAAGGAGTCCGCGGCCAAGGCGGCGCGGGCTTCGGAGCAGACGCTGGGCCTCCGGGCGGACGTTTCCAAGTTCGAGGACTGCGAGGCCGCGGTCAAGGCGGCCGTTGATAAGTTCGGCAAGATCGACATCCTCGTCAACAACGCCGGCATCACCAAGGATAATCTCGTCCTGCGCATGTCCGATGCGGACTGGGACCTGGTCTTGGACATCAACTTGAAGGGCGCCTTCAATTTCATCAAGGCGGCGGTGCGCCCCATGCTCAAGGCGCGCTACGGGCGCATCGTCAACGTCTCCTCCGTCGTAGGCGAGGAGGGCAACGCCGGACAGGCCAACTACTCGGCCTCCAAGGGAGGGCTTATCGCGCTGACCAAGTCCTGCGCGCGCGAATTCGCCTCACGCAACATCCTGGTCAACGCCGTCGCGCCGGGGTTCATCCGCACGCGCCTCACGGACGCCATCCCCGAGGCGGAGAAGGAGCTCTTGGCCAAAAAGATAGCCGTCGGGCGGCTGGGCGAGCCCGCCGACATCGCGAATTCGATTTTGTTTCTGGCGTCGGATGAAGCATCCTACATCACCGGCCACGTCCTCAACGTCAACGGCGGCGGCTACATGTAGGTTCGTCTCGTCGCGCGTGAGGCAAGCGCGAAATCAAGGGAGGCAACATGGCTGAAACTAGCACAAGCGTTGAAGACCGCGTCAAGCAGATCATCGTCGAGCAGCTGGGCGTCGATGCGTCCGAGGTGAATCCGCAGGCCCATTTCGTGAACGATCTGGGCGCGGATTCGCTCGACACCGTCGAGCTCGTGATGGCTCTTGAGGAGGAATTCGACACCGAGATTCCCGATGAACAGGCCGAGAAGATCCAGACCGTCGGCCAGGCCATCGATTACATCAAGGCCCACGCGAAGAAATAGCGTCCCGGAGGTTGTCGTGGTGACGGAAGCCGCGGCCGAGCCTCTGGAATCCTCCCTGGGATACCGGTTCCGCAGGCCGGAGCTTCTCAGGGAGGCGCTTTCGCACAAGTCGTTTTCCGCGGAAACCAACTCCTCCTTCAACAACGAGCGGCTGGAGTTCCTCGGAGACAGCATCCTGGCGGCGGTGGTGGCTCATCAGCTGTGCGAGAGCTACCCGGCGGACGACGAGGGCGCGCTTTCCAAAAAGAAAGCGCGCCTCGTCTCCCGCGCGAGCCTCGCCGCATGGGCCGCGCAGCTGGGCTTGGGCGCCCATCTTTACCTCGGCATCGGCGAGGAGTCCTCGGGCGGCCGCACGCGCCAGAGCCTTCTGGCCAACGCCATGGAGGCCCTGATCGGCGCCCTGTATTTGGACGGCGGCTACGCGGCCGCCGAGCGCTTTATCCGCGGCTGGTATCTGGGCAAGCACGCCAACTTGCCCGAGACCGATTACAAGAGTCAGCTTCAGGAAATCATGCAGAAGAAGCACAAGACCCTTCCGTCCTATCAGACCGAGCAGGTGGAGGGGCCGGATCACGACCGAACGTTCCGCGTCGCGGTGTATTTCGGGAAGAAAATGCTGGGCCAGGGCGCGGGCAAGAGCAAGAAGGAGGCGGAACAGGCCGCCGCATGCGCCGCCCTTGAGACGCTTAAAACCGTGGAGAAATGACATGGACTATGGATTAACCGAAACTCAGCAGGAAATCGTGGATTTGACCTACCGCCTGGCGGTGGAGAAGATGAAGCCCGTGCGGGAGCACTACGACAACACGGAAGAATATCCTTGGCCCATCGTCGAGGAGTTCCGCAAGGCGGACCTCTTCGGCGTCTACCTGCCGGAAAAATACGGCGGCTTGGGCGGCGGCACCATGGAGTTGGTCTTGGTCACCGAGCAGCTCTCCCGCATCTGCGCGGGTATCGCGCTCTCCGTGGCCGCTTGCGGCCTCTGCGCCATCCCCATTCTCCTGTTCGCGAACGAGGAGCAGCGCCAGCGCTTTCTGCCGGATCTGGCCTCGGGCAAGCGCCTGGGCGCCTTTGCCTTGACCGAACCGCAGGCGGGCTCGGACGCCACGGCCACCAAGTGCACGGCGCGCCTGGAGGGCGACTACTACGTCATTAACGGACAGAAGAATTTCTGCTCCAACGGCAACGCCGCCGACCTCTACACCTTCTTCGCCACCACCAACCCGGCGCGCGGCGCGCGCGGGCTTTCGGCCTTCGTGGTCGAGAAGGGCACGCCCGGCTTCTCCTTCGGCAAGAAGGAGCACAAGATGGGCATCCGCGCCTCCTGGACCTACGACCTGGTCTTCAACAACTGCAAAATTCCCAAGAAGAACCTGCTCTACAAGGAAGGCTACGGCCTCTTCGTGGCGCAGAACACATTCGACGCTTCTCGTCCCGGCGTGGCCTCTCAGGCCCTGGGCTTGGCGACCGGCGCCATCGACGAGACGCTCTCCTACATCCGCATCCGCAAGCAGTTCGGGCAGACCATCGCGTCGTTCCAGGCCATCCAGCACATGCTGGCGGACTGCGCGACCGCGGTGGAAGCCTCGCGGGCGCTCCTTTACAGCACGGCGCGGGCCATGGACAAGGAGATGAAGCCGGCCATAGACGCGGCCATGGAGAAGGGCACCATCGTCTTCGACGAGATGAACGCCTTGGGCGTCAAGCGCTGGACCAAGGAGTCGGGCATGTGCAAGGTGCTCTGCTCCGACACCGCCATGCGCGTGGCGACCGACTGCGTGCAGATGTGCGGCGGCATCGGCTACATGCGGGATTTCCCCGTGGAGAAGTACATGCGCGACGCCAAGATCACGCAGATCTACGAGGGCACCAACCAAATCCAGAGAAACGAGATCGCCATGATGATCATCAAGGAGGCGGCCTCGAAGCAGAAAGAGGCGGTGGCGGCCTAGGCAGGGCCGTTTCAAAGAAGGGATAAATGGGGGAGATCATCGGCTTCGCCGCGGGAACTGGAACGGCGCAAGGCTATTTGGCGGCCAAGAAGGCCGGCAAAGGGCCCGGCATCGTCGTCATCCAGGAGTGGTGGGGGCTGGTGCCCCACATCCAGGACGTCTGCGAGCGGCTGGCCACCGAAGGCTTTATCGCCCTGGCGCCTGATCTCTACCACGGCGAAAAGGGCAAGTCCCCCGATGAGGCCGGGCGCCTCATGATGGCCCTGGATATCGGGCGCGCGGCCGCGGACCTGGGCGGGGCGGTCAAGCATCTCCTGTCCCACCCGCAGGTCTCCGGCAAGAAGGTCGGCGTCGCTGGCTTCTGCATGGGGGGGCAACTTGCGCTCTTCGCTGCCTCCAAGAACCCCGAGATCGGCGCGTGCGCGGACTTCTACGGCATCCATCCCAAGGTGTCCGTCGACTATGCCGCCATCCGCTGTCCCGTGCTGGGCCTTTTCGGGGGGAAGGACGAGTTCGTCTCGCCCGAGGCCGCGCGCAAATTGGAGTCCTCCTTGAAGTCCGCGGGCGTCCAAACGGATTTCACGGTTTTCCCCCAGGCCGGCCACGCGTTCTTCAATGATTCGCGGCCGGAGGCGTACAACAAACTCGCGGCGTCCCGGGCTTGGGAAAAGCTTCTGGGCGCTTTCCGGAAAAGCCTGCTGTCCCCGGCTTAAGGGCGGTTCCGCCCCCGCCGGACTCAGGGCGGATGAATGATTCATCGTCTCTCGCTCTTCCTTCTCTCTTTGCTGGTCCGTCATACCGGAGCCACGCTGTTCTTCAGCCAGGCGATTAAGTCAAGCCTCATCCCCATCCCGGCGCCGTCCCTCATTATGGTGGCCAGCGCGCTCATGAGGCCTCCGCTGGCAGGCCCCGGCCGCACGCTTGGTTTTTTGTCCCGGCGTATCGCGCTGCCCGCCGCGGCGGGAATGACCGCGGGCTCGGTGTTGCCATTTTGGCTGGCTAGGCGCGCCGGGGAGGATATTTTCGACTGGTCCAAGGGCCTGCGCCGCTTTAAGAAAAAGTACTTGAATAAATTCGGGCAGCGCCTTGAGGCGCATCCGGCGCCCTATATTCTGATTTTAAGAGCCATCCCCGTGGTGCCGATGACGCTGGCGTCCTTGGCCATGGGCGTATTCCAGGTTTCCCTGCTGGAGTTCACGATCTGGACCTTCGCCGGCGCGTTCGTGCGCTCCCTGGCGCTGGCATTAGCGGGCCTTTTGACGCTGGACACTTTTGACATCTTGATCCGCCGCGTCCATCGGATCAGCGCGCTCAATTTGATTGCACTGGGCGTGACGTTGGGGTTGCTACTGATTCGCTTGATTTTTGTGTTTCCAGGAAGGCAGAAGAATAAGAATTAGTGTTGCTGATACAGGCCGACGAGCCTAAATTTTTGTCGAACTTAACATGAAGCATGGTAAATTACAGTACTAATGATATTCCAATTACTTCGTTTTTTTACGCATTGCATTGATTTTTCGAGAGGGGACTCCAGGTCTTACTATGATTGTGGAAAGTATTTGTTACATTTAATTCCATCTATTGGGTACTCTCGGTATGTATTAAATTCTGGAATATCATGCCATTTGCCGCTCTCTGAGATTATTCCAATACTTATAGTCCGTTGCGGCTTATCTTGGGGCGATTTGCTTCCTTGCTATTTAATACTTGTTTTCTTGTTAGCTCTAATTGTTGGGGGATTCCTTGAAGGGTTTGTTGCGCTAGCCTTAGTTCCATTTCAGATTTATCTAAACCCATCGTACCCGCAGTCTATTTACTCTTTATTAGTTTTGCTCGTGGCTATATTTTTAGCTTACCGTTCGCTAAATATGTCGGTGTTGAGAACCTTCCTTTTTGCACTAGTTTTAGGTGTTACTCTGCTTTTTCGCTCCTCTTTATTTCTTTTTCCTGTTGTGCTGGCAGCATATGAATGGGTTGTCCATAGACATAAGAACACCGATTTTTGGAAGCACGCAGTTATTCTCTGTTCTGTTCCCTATTTTTTTCTACTTCCATGGGTTCGTATGAATTGGGTCGTCCATCACCAGTTTATACCATTCGAGTATGGTCAGGCTGATTCAAATAT
>JAGWJU010000076.1 GCA_028865585.1 Elusimicrobiota bacterium
ATTTCGTCAAGACCTCGACGGGCTTCGGCGGCGGCGGGGCCACGGTCGAGGACGTGCGCCTGATGCGCGGGACCGTGGGGCCCTTGATGGGCGTCAAGGCTTCGGGCGGCATCCGGGACGCGGCCGCGGCCAAGGCGATGATTGAGGCCGGAGCGACGCGGCTTGGGACTTCGGCCAGCGTCGCCATCGTTGGCGGCGCCGCCGCGAAAGAGTCCAAGGGGTACTGATTATGGCCAAGAACAAGCCGACGAAGTTCAAGCTCAAGGTGGACATGCAGTGCGGCGCCTGCGGCGCGCTCACGCACTTGGAAGGCGAGACCATGCCCAAGTTCTGCCCCTGCTGCGGCGGGGCGATGGAGCGGTTTTGCCTCGCCTGCGGCAAGAAGGCGGACATGTTTTTCGAGGAGTGGTGGCCCGAGGACGACGAGTGCCTGCGCACCTATAGCCCAGCCCGCCGCTGCAGCCGCTGCAACGCGATTTTGGCGCCCGAGGGCGAGGAGCGCCCGGGCGAGGACGAGGAGCGCCGGCATTAAGTTGCCGGCCAAAGGAGAGAGATGATGGCGGAAGCGTCTGGACGCGAGGCGTTGGGATTGGTGGAGACGAAGGGATTTACCGGCATGATCGAGGCTTCGGACGCCATGGCCAAGGCGGCCAAGGTGCGCCTCTTAGGCTACGAGAAAATCGGCTCGGGCTTGGTCACGACCTTGTGCCGGGGGGAAGTGGGCGCCGTGCGCGCGGCCGTTGAAGCGGGCGCCTCCGCGGCGCAAAAGGTCGGGGAGCTGGTCTCCACGCACGTCATCCCGCGGCCGCACGACGACCTGGAGAAATACCTCGATCGGATCTCCATCAAGCTCTCTTAGGGCGTTTGAGCCGTGCTGACCCGGGACGATCTTATCGAGCTCATCGTCTCCCATCTTATAAAGGAAGGAGGCGCCGGGGAGGCCGTTCGTCCGCCCGCGGCGCCCGCCGCATCGGCCGCGACGGTTGGGATGGAGCAGGGGCCGCGGGGCCGGCGATTCATTTCGGAGTATGAGCTTAGGCGCATGATCAAGCCCGGCGCGTCCCGGGTCGCGGTGCCCAAAGACGCGATCGTGAGCCCCATGGCGCTCGACTGGCTCGTCTTGAAGGGCATCGCGGTGGACAGGGAATAGCACGTGGTGGAGAAATGGGAGCTCCAGGAGCGGGCCGACAAGGCCAACCCCAAGCGGCACCGGCTTTTGCTCAAGGCCCACCGGCAGGACGTGCTCGCGCTCATCCGCGAGTTCGCCAATTTGTGCGGACGGCCCACGGCGGCCCAGACGCCCGAGGGTTACAACTGGAGCATCGACGTGCGCTCCTTGAGCGCGTCCAACAGGGCGTCGCTTTCCGCTTTTCTGGATTCCCTCTCGGCCGCGGCTCCCGCCCCGGAGCCGGAACTTAGCCCCGAGCCCGCGCCTTCTTCCGATCCGGCGCCCATGCCGGCGGAGCCGCAACCGGCGCCCGTTCAAGAGGAGCCGGCCGCGCCGCCGCCCGCTTCGGAACCGGCGCCCATCGAGCCGATTGAGGCTCCCCCTCCGGAACCCGCGCCTGCGTTCACCCAGGAGTCCCAAGAGCCCGCGCCCGAACCTGCGGAAACCACGGGGCCGCCGGCGGAGGAGAAGGCGGAGGCGGCCGTTGATTTCGACCGCAATTTCGACTCCCTCATGGTCGGACCTTATAACCGCTTCGCCCACGCCGCCGCGACGTCGGTGGTGGATTCTCCGGCTTCCCTATACAACCCGTTATTCCTCTTCGGGCCGCCGGGCGTGGGCAAGACCCACTTTCTTCACGCCATCGCGGCCGGCCTAAGCCAGTCTCTGGGGCCGGACGGCATCATCTTGACCACGGGATTTAAGCTCTCCTACATTCTGGACCCTATGCGCGGCGGGGGTCTGCCCTACTCCCGTGAGGCTTTGGAGCAGCGTGCGCGGGCGCTCATCATCGACGATTTTCATCTCATGAATATTACGGACAGCAACAAGTCCGAGCTGGCCAGGCTCTTCGCCGCCGCCTTGAAGAAGAAATGCCAGATCGCGGCGGCTTCACTGTACCCACCCAAGGCCCTGGCGGTCCTGGAGCAGGCCTTGGGCCTCTCCTTCGCCAGAGGATGGGCCGTGGATTTGAAGATCCCTTCCGCGGCCGCGCAGGCGGACGTCTTCAAGTCCTTTCTCCAGCGCCGGAGCCTTGGCGTAGGCGTTGAGACGGCCGCCAAAATCACCGAGCTTTGCAAAGGCGACTACGCCGCCGTATTCCGGAGCCTCGAGCGCTTGTCCGCATTCAAGACGGTGCGGGCCAAGTTTTCCGCCGCCGGCTCCGAGGCCGAGGCAGCCGCCATGCTTTTCGACGCGGCCAAGACTCCCGTGCCGGACGCGATGAAGCTCGAGTCGGCCCGGAGCTTTTCCCCGCCGGCGGCGGGTCCGGACGCGCCGGGCTTGGCGTTGTTTTTTCCGCAGGGCCGCGAGAGCGCGGGAGCTTGGTGCATGGCTCGTTTTTTCCAAGCCGCCGGACATTACGGCTTTTCGGCGGCCTACCGCCCCGTCTTGAGCCGCGCTTACGATGCCTCTCAAGGCACGCCCTTCGAAATGGGCCGCGCCTGCCTTCAAGAGGCGGCCAAGGCCGCGATCGTGGTGGGGCCGGCGGAGGACTCTCCGCTCTTTGCCAAGGCCGCGGAGTTCCGCCACGCGGTGCTCCATGTCCTGAGCGCCGCGGGCGTGCGCTCGGCCTGGATCGCGCACGACGAGATCGCCGGCTCGGCGCCGTTTTTAAACGCCCATCTCGACCTGTCTTTGGAGGCCCATGACTAACCCCGTTCTATTCGCCGCCGCCTGCCTGGCGTCCGCGTCCGCCGCGTCCGCCGCCACCATCGCCTTCTCCCGAGGAAAATCGTCCGCGAAGGCGCCGAAGTCGCGTCCCCGCGATCTGCAGGCGCTGGGCGACCTGGCCCAGACCTTTGGCGCCCCGGGGACGCAGACCGAGTCCATCCTGGCCGCTTTGGTCGCCATCCTGGCCAAGTACCTTGAGGCGGATTTGGTGGCCTTTTTACTGCCCGACGCCGAGGGCAGGGAATTGGTGGTCCAACCGGGTGCCTACGGGATCGAGGAGAAGGAGGGAATGTTCTACCGCATTCCCGTTGAGAATGGGGAACATTCCTCCGCGCGGGTCTTCAAGAGCGGCCAGCCTTTCTTGACCGGCGACGCCCAGAACGATCCGGATGTCATTTCCCGCTACGCCAAACTTTGGGACATTCGCTCGCTCATGGTCCTGCCGCTGCGCCGCGGGGACAAGACCATCGGCGTCATGCGCGTGGGGAGCTTCCGCAAGGACTATTTCAGCCAGAAGCACGTGGACTGGGGCCTGCTCATCGCGGGCGAGGCCGCGGCCGTGGTCGAGGCCGCCATGATCACGCGGCGCCTGTCCGAAACGGCGGAACAATTGAAGAAGTCCAATCGTATCAAGGATGAGTTCATCTCGACCGTCAGCCACGAGTTCAAGACGCCGCTGACGACGATTCTGGGCTTCTTGATGCTCATGCTCGACGGCGAGGCGGGGACTCTCTCGGAACAGCAGAAAAAGTTCGTGAAAATGTCCATCAACGCGGCGAAACGCCTGGAAATGCTGGTCGCGGACATCCTGGACCTCTCGAAGCTCGAGGCCGGGGCCAAGATGTCCAAGCGCGCCTTCGATTTGGCCAAGGCCCTGCGGGCCAGCGCCGAGTCGCAGGCCCTGGAGGCCGGCAAGCGCGAGGTTGAGCTCCTGTGCGAAATCGAGGAGTCCCTCCCAGGCGTCTCCGGGGACCCCCGCTGGATTTCCCTGGCGGTGGACAACCTTCTGTCCAACGCCATCAAGTTCACTCCCGCGCGGGGCCAGGTCAAGATTCGCGCTCAGCGGGAGGGGAAGGAAATCGTGATCTGCATCTCGGATACGGGCGTGGGCATCCCGCAGGAGGAGAAAGAGCGGGTCTTCGAGAAGTTTTACCGCTCCCGCGCGAGCGCGGATTTGGGCGTGCCGGGCACGGGCCTGGGCTTGGCCATCGTGCGCGAAATCGTCGCCAAACACGGAGGCCGGCTGTGGCTCGAGTCCGAGCCGCAGAAGGGCAGCCGCTTCTACTTCAGCCTGCCGCTGCCCGTCCCCGGGCAGGAAAGTTCGGCCGGCGAGGCGTCCCTTCATTTCGGCGGGCCCTTGGGCGTCGAGGATTAATTCATGCTCTCCCGCGTCTACTCCATGGGGCTGCGGGGCATCGACGGCTACCCCGTTCTCGTCGAGCTCGACGTGGCCAACGGCCTGCCGGCTTACGCGACCGTGGGGCTGCCGGACAGCGCCGTGAGGGAGTCGCGCGAACGGGTCATCGCCGCCGTGCGCAACTCGGGATTCCAATTTCCGCAAAAGCGCATTACGGTCAACCTCGCGCCGGCGCAGTCCCGGAAGGAGGGCACTCACTTCGATTTGCCCATCGCCCTGGCGATTTTGTCGGCCTCGGGGCAGTTGGCGGCCGGGACATGGGCCGAGCGCTGCTGCTTCGCGGGCGAACTGGCCTTGGACGGCGCCCTGCGCCCCGTGCCGGGAGTGCTCGCGATGTCTTTGGAGGCCAAAAGCCGCGGCTACGAGGCCATGGTGGTGCCTGAGGAAAATCTGGGCGAGGCCGCGGCGTCGGGCAGGAAGGTGATGGGCGCCGCCACGCTGCGGCAGCTGGCGGATTTCCTGGGCGGCGAGGCGCCCCTCGCCGCTGCCGCGCGTCCGGCGGCGGCCGCGCGGGAATCCGAGTCCGCCGCCCCCGATTTGTCCGAGGTGAAGGGCCAGAGCCTCGCCAAGCGCGCGCTCGAAATAGCGGCCGCGGGCGGCCACAACATCCTTTTCTTAGGCCCGCCGGGCGTGGGAAAATCCATGCTGGCCCGACGTCTGCCGGGCCTCCTGCCGCCCATGGATGAGACCGAGGTCCTGGAGGCGACGCGCGTTCATTCCGTGGCCCGCGCCGGGACGTTGCGCGGGCTCGTCCGCCGCCGCCCTTTCCGCGCGCCGCACCACTCGGCCTCCGTGGCCGCGCTCGTGGGCGGCGGACCTTCGGCCCGGCCGGGCGAAATCTCCCTGGCTCACGGCGGAGTCTTGTTCCTGGACGAGCTGCCCGAGTTCGACCGCCGGGCCCTGGAGGCCCTGCGCCAGCCTTTGGAGGAGGGCCGCGTGACGATTTCCCGCGCGAAGGAAATCCAAGAGTATCCCGCGCGCTTTATTTTAGCCGCCGCGGCCAATCCATGCCCGTGCGGCTGGCGGGGCCATCCGCGGCGGGAGTGCCGCTGCGGGCCCAAGGCGCTCGAGGGCTATTTGTCCCGCTTCTCCGGGCCGCTCATGGACAGGGTCGATTTGCAGGTCGAGCTTTCGCCGCTTCCCTTCGAGGACTGGGCCGGCGGCGCGGGCGCTCCGGCGGCCGAATCCTCGGGCGCGGTGGCCCGGCGCGTCCTGGCCGCGCGAGAAAGGCAGCGGGAGCGTCCGGGCGGCTTGAACGCGCGCATCCCCCCTTCCCAGACCCGCCGCCTGTGCCGGCCCGACGCGGACGCTCTGGAACTTTTGCGCCGCGCCGCGGCTAAGAGCGGCATTTCCGCCCGCGGCCTCGATCGGATTCTGCGCGTATGCCGGACCATCGCGGACTTGGCCGGAGCGGCGGAGATCGGCCCCGAGCACGTGGCCGAAGCCATGCAGTACCGCTGCCTCGAGCGCTGGAGCGCGGGGCTCTCCTCAGCGAGGGCGCCGTGAGCAAGCCGCGCAAGCTCGGAGGGCCCTCTCCGTTCTCGTCCTTGGTCTGCGGGGCCATGGCCGAGCGGGGCCTCGGGCTGCGCGCTTTGTGCCGCGCCGTCGGACTCGACGCCTCGTTTTTCTCCAAGGTCCTCTCGGGCAAGAGAAGCCCGCCCGGGGAGGATGCGGTGCTCCGAAGCCTTGCCGCCGTCCTGGGCGTGGATCCGGTGCGGCTGATTCTCTCGACCGGCCGCCTGCCCGCGGAGATGGAGTCCTTGTGGCGAGAGCCGGATTTGGGCGCTTTCGCCGCTCAACATCGTCCGGCGCCGCGCCCCTCCGCTTGGGCCTTGCGCGCCGCGTCCGCGCCTGCGCCGCGTCCGCCCGCGGCGCCTCCTCATCCGCAGATTTCGGAGGAGCTTTTGTGAGCGTTCCATCCGCTGCGCGGGACATTGCCGGCCCGCCCGCCGCTCTCCTGGAAAATGATTATCCGGATCTCCTGCGCAGCCTGCCCGAGCGGCCCGAGAAGCTCTACGCCCTGGGCCTTCCCCCGGACGGCACGCCGGCCTTGGCGCTGGTGGGCTCGCGAAGGCCCAGCGCCTACGGGCGCCGCATGGCCCGAGCCCTGGCCCGCGAGGCGGCCGCGCGGGGGCTGGC
>JAGWJU010000077.1 GCA_028865585.1 Elusimicrobiota bacterium
CGTCCATCCGGTTCTCGCCGGCCGCGGGCCGTTTTTGTTCCAGGGCCTCTTGCGGCCCGAGCGCCTGAAGTTCGTGGACGCCGCGCGCTTTAAGTCCGGCGTGACGGTGCTGCGCTACCGAAGGAAGTAGGAACCTAGTCCCGCCGCGTTACAAAGAATTGGGAAACTTGAGGTTTCAATCTGAAATCTCAAGTTGGAATTGATGGGAAAACTGCGACGGAACAGTGACTTCAGATCCTGTTGAAATGAAAAAACTATCGCAGCTAAAAAATGGGAACTCCGATTTTCTAGCAATTAATTTTAAACTACGATTTAACTCGGTTTCAGGAAACATCATGCCATTAACCTATGCCTTGAAAATCGGATAGTATGAAAGTTGAACCTAAAGTGATAAAACAGTATGCGAAATATTGAATTATAATCGGGTTGATTTTTAGGGGATGTCAGTTTTATTTTTAACGGAGGACTTAAATGGCATCAATGCGTATTGCTGAGGAAGAAGAACCCATCGATGATCTTGATGAAGCGAATGAAGTAATTCCTTATAACTATTCAATCACTGCATATGGGGCGGACTATCCTGTTGATGCATTAGTAAAGAGAATTGAAGCTAATGACATCATCGTTCCTCGCTTTAACTGGCAACCCAATGAAAACTCAGAAATCGTCGGTTTCCAGCGAGAATATGTTTGGCCCAGAAAAAAGGCTGACCGATTTATTGAGTCTCTTCTGCTGGGCCTTCCAGTCCCAGGTATTTTCCTCGTCAAGGAGCTATCGGGTCGTTTTCTTGTACTCGATGGTCATCAGCGTCTAAATTCTCTTCATGCTTTCTATCAAGGAATTATCGATGGCGTAGAATATCGTTTAGATTCGGTACAGCAGCGATTTCAGGGAAAACGTTACAAGGATCTTGGCATTGAAGACCAGCGGCGAATAAACGATAGTATTATCCATGCTACTGTCATACGTCAGGATGAACCAACGGAAGATCAGAGCAGTATCTACATGATCTTTGAGCGGCTCAATACTGGAGGAGTGAATCTACAGCCACAGGAAATTAGGGTAGCTCTTTATCATGGAGAGTTGGTGCGCGTTCTCCAGGAATTAAACGATAACGCTTCCTGGCGCACGTTGTACGGTAATAAATCTAAGCGCCTAAAAGATTTAGAGATGATTCTTCGCTTTTTTGCATTTTTCTATCATGAACGGAATTATCGCAGTCCAATGAAGGATTTCCTTAATCGCTACATGGCAAGCAATCAGAGCTTGAATCGGCAGAGCGAGAAGGACTTGAAGAGAATTTTTACAAGCACTGTATCACTCTTGAGTCAAACAGTCGGTGCCAAAACCTTTCGACCTGAAAGGGCAATTAACGCCGCAGTGATTGATTCAGTCATGACTGGCTTGGCTCGACGTCTTCAATCTGGGGGAATTATAAAACCCGACGAAATCATTGAAAGACATGCAGCTCTTCTCAGGAATGAAGAGTACCGCGACGCAGTTGAAACTGGAACATCTCAAAAAGCCAAAGTGGAAACCAGGTTTCGCTTGGCAATGGAGGCCTTTGCGAGTATTAAATGACTGGCTTGGCAGAGGTGAAGCGCCAACAGCAGCAGCTTGACGCGACCTTTAAGCGGGCTGGAGGAATTGATGCCGATCCTGAGTTGCTATCCGACTTTGCCCGGTATCTTTGTGTCCTTGTATCTGGATTCCTTGAACAGGCTGTCATCGAGATACTCCTCGAATACGCAAGACTTCACTCGGATGAAAGAATTCAATTAAATATTGAACGGCGATTAAGAAGGCTGACCAATGTGAAGGCAAACCGCCTCTTGGAAACTGTCGGAAGTTTTGACAAGGACTGGTATCATAGTCTTGAGCCAATCCTGGTCGATCAAAATAAAGCTGCTCTCGATAGCATAGTTGCTCTTCGAAATAAGATAGCGCATGGTCAGTATGTAGATATTACATTGAATCGGGTTTCTGATTATTATCATTGTATTAAAGTCGTTGTTGATGAAGTCGCCCGAATATGCGTGTAGTTGAGGTCTGACTTTTGGATATCGAAGGCTGCATCGAGGTTCTTGAAGCCGTCTTGAAGGACCGCGGGCTCTTGGCGCAGGTCCCCGAAGAAACGCGCATAGCGCTTTTGACCGCGGCGGGCCGGGTGTCGCACCCCACGCGCCTGGAATCCATCAAGCTCTCCCGCGCCATCCGCGCGCAGAACCGGCGCCGGCTGGACGCGCAGGACCGCAAAACGCGGGCCTCGACCACCATCCGCCGCACCCGCGCGGCCGGGGTCTTCGTCGCTCCGGCGCGCGTCTTGATCGGCCAGGCGCCGCAGGAAGAGCGGGAGCTGCAAAAGCCGCGCTTTTGCTACGTCTGCAAGGCCGAGTTCAGGAAGCTGCACTTTTTCTACGACTCCATGTGCCCGTCCTGCGCGGAGTTCAACTACGCCAAGCGCCACCAAAGCGCGCCGCTTGACGGCCGCGTGGCGCTGGTGACGGGCGCGCGCATCAAAATCGGCTATCAGACCGCGCTCATGCTGCTGCGCGCCGGGGCCGGGGTGGTGGCCACCACGCGCTTTCCCAGGGACGCCGCCCTGCGCTATTCCCGCGAGCCCGATTTCAACGCGTGGAAAGACCGCCTGCGCATCCACGGCCTGGACCTGCGGCATTTCCCCAGCGTCGAGCTCTTCACCCGCTACCTGACCAGCTCCCACGAGCGCTTGGACGTCCTCATCAACAACGCCGCGCAGACCGTGCGCCGCCCGCCGGGCTTTTACGCCCATCTTTTGGAGCGGGAGACCGCGCCCCTGACAGACGAGCCGCCCGAAATTCGCGCGCTCCTGGAAAGCCACGAGGCCTGTGTGGCGGCGCTCTCAGTCGGCGCGGCCAAGGAGCTCGGCAACGGCAACGCCGCGGACGTCTGCGGCCTGGCGCTGCGGGGGGCCAAGGGGCCCGGCATGGGCCTCACGCACTCGGCCATGCTCTCCCAAATCAAATACACCCTGGACGACGCCTTGGGCGAAGAGGTGTTTCCGGCGGGGAAAACAGACGCCGACTTGCAGCAGGTGGACCTGCGCGAAAAAAACAGCTGGCGGCTGACGCTGGCCGAGGTCTCAAGCGCCGAGATGCTGGAACTCCAGCTCATCAACTCGGTGGCGCCCTTTATCCTGTGCTCCAAGCTTAAGCCCCTGATGCTCCGGCGCCCCACCAACGAGAAGCACATCGTGAACGTCTCCGCCATGGAGGGCAGCTTCTCCCGCGGCACCAAGACCGACAAGCACCCGCACACCAACATGGCCAAGGCCGCGCTCAACATGCTGACCCTTACCTCGGCCCCGGATTACGCCAAGAGCGGCATCTACATGAACGCGGTCGACACCGGCTGGGTGAGCGACGAGGACCCGGCGCTCCACGCCGCGCGCAAAAAAGACGAGTTGGACTTTCAGCCGCCCCTGGACATCGTCGACGGCGCGGCCAGGGTGTGCGATCCGGTGTTCTCGGGGCTTTTAAGCGGCCGGCACTCCTGGGGCATTTTCTTCAAGGACTACAAGCCCGCCCCCTGGTAAAAGAAACGGCCGCCCGCAACTTGAAGTCGCGGGCGGCCGCTGGTTTACCGGAAGCTTAGAGCTTCTTGACGTTGCCGGCCCGAGGTCCCTTGTCGGACTGCTCGGTGGTGAACTCCACGGCTTGGTTCTCGGCCAAAGTCTTGAACCCGTCGCTCATGATTGAAGAGTGATGGACGAAAAGATCCTTTGAGCCATCATCCGGGGTGATGAAGCCGAACCCTTTCTGATCGTTAAACCACTTCACTTTACCTGTAGCCATTGTGTTTGTATTCCTCTTGTACTTAAGTCTACGTCTGCGATGGGGAAACCGTCCCCCCGTCTATCCTTATTGTAGCATGAGAACCGCGAAAATGCGCAAGCAAGGCGGGGGCATCGCGGCAGGGGCGCCTAAAAAAGAAAAGCCCCGGTTTCCCGGGGCTTTGAGGCCGTCTAACAGCCGCCTGTAATACTTTTAGTTTAGCAGATATTCCGGGTAAGTCAATGGTCAAATGGCGGAGATGCCCGGCCCGCCTCGGCACCGGACATTTCCTCGAGTTGGGAGGCCGGGATTCGAACCCGGATAGGCCGTTTTACAGGCGGCTGTCCTACCAGTTAGACGACCTCCCATCTCTCTTTGTTTTACGATTGGAGCCTCGAAAAAGTTCCCTATGCGGCGCTACCGACTATAGTCCCGGGTTAGTCCCCCTAGCTAGGCGGGCGCGGGGAAATGAGGGAGGGGTGGAAGCCCTTGAAAAATTCCGGGGCAGGGTTATAATGAACTAAAAGGACGGAGGTGAAGGCCCCGGTTTGACCCGGGGCCTTCTTTTTTAGATGGAGAATCGGAAAACTTGAAGTTTCAATCTGAAACCTCAAGTTGGGGAGGGCGGCATCTGCGGGATTCGGGAACAAACCGGTCTCCCCAATCGTATTCAAGGGTGTGATATACTAATAATGGGCGCATAGATCATGGCATTTCCGACCGCTCAAAAATCAGCCGTCCAAACCAGAGGGCAAGCGCTTCCGGCAAGCCGATGGTTTCTGGAATTCCTGAAATCGCCCAAATCTTCGCGCGGTGACGAGCTTTTCTCGGAACAAATTCAGCCGCGTTTGAGCGAGTGGAATGCGTCCGGCCAAAAAATCCCAGTTTTCACCGGCGAATTCTGGACTTCGCGCCAGCGGCAAGGTTCATCGCTGCATGAAATTTCCTATCGTGCGTGCTTCAAACCGCAGCTTCCGCGCTTCTTCATTGAACGGCTGACCTGCGCGGGGGACAGAGTGTATGACCCGTTTCTGGGCCGCGGGACGACGGCCGTTGAAGCTGCGCTGCTGGGGCGTAATCCCATTGGGAATGATGTCAATCCTTTGAGCGAAATTTTGACGCGGCCACGGCTGCGAATTCCCAGCCTGGACGAAGTTTCCGAGCGCTTAGCCTCTATTCCTCTGGAGGAAAAATGCCGAGCTGAAATCGATTTGACGATGTTTTATCATCCGCGCACGGAAAGCGAGATTGTTTCCCTTAAAAAATATCTGCAGCAAAGAGCGTCGGAAGGAAGCGAAGACGATATCGACCGTTGGATCCGCATGGTGGCTACCAACCGCTTGACCGGCCATTCCAGCGGATTTTTTTCCGTCTATACGCTGCCTCCTAATCAAGCGACTTCCCCCGAAGATCAAAAGCGCATTAACGAGAAAAGGGGGCAAAAACCGGAATACAGGAACGTCCGGGACATCATCCTTAAAAAAACCAGAAGCCTGCGCAAGGATTTGACCCCGGAGCAGATCTCCGCGCTGGGTGCGGCTTCTCGGCGCGCTCAATTTACTTGCCGCGACGCGGGAAAAGTTCAAGAAATCCCCTCGTGTTCGGTGCGGCTGACCGTTACCTCCCCGCCGTTTCTCGATGTCGTCGAATATTCCAAAGACAATTGGCTCCGAGGCTGGTTCAACGGCATTGACGCGAAGCTTATCGGTTCGAAAATAACCATGTCCCGCACTGCGGAGCAGTGGACCGGGACAATGACGAAAGTTTTTCATGAGTTGTTCCGGGTCACGGCAGACGGCGGCTATGTCGCTTTCGAGGTTGGCGAGGTGCGCAAGGCAACCTTAAAGCTGGAGGATTGCGTCGTCCCTGCGGGGCTTGCCGCCGGATTCCATTGCCTCGCGATCATGGTCAACGAGCAGCGGTTCACTAAAACCTCGAATATTTGGGGCGTCGGCAATAACGCCCTGGGCACCAATACAAATCGGATCGTTATTTTTCGAAAGGGCCGCGGGTAGAATGGAATACCCCAAAGTATCGGGAGACGAAAGCCTCGTCGCGGACGCCGTTTATGTCAAGCGGCTTGAGTCCGTCGTCAAGCAGATGCTGGAGCCTTTAAAGAACGTCCCGTTTCGGCTCGTGATTGAATCCTTGTCCGGGCATCGCGTCATTGCCTTCAAGTCTTCGGATGAAAAAGATCGACGATTATTGAACCTCTTGAAGGAAACAGCACGGACCGCCGCGAAAAAGATTAATAAGGACGGCATCCGCGGCCGGCGCGCGAATGAAATCGGCAATGCCATCGAATCGTTCGTTGAAGGCGCGCTCAATTCGCTTGAAGCCAAAGCTGGAAAACCGAAAGTGCATGGGAAGGCAAAAGCGGCCGGCTATCCCGATTTGGAATTCATCGATCGCGATGGACGCTTGAGTTATCTCGAATGCAAGACATTCAACCGGAAAAATGCGGATACGACGCAGCGCTCGTTTTATCTTTCG
>JAGWJU010000078.1 GCA_028865585.1 Elusimicrobiota bacterium
CGCTCCGGGGAGAGCTTGGTTTCCTTAATAAGACTCAACATTTGTGAATACTGCATGGCGGGTGTATTCTAGAAAACTCCCCGTCTGAAATCAATCTCCTGCGCCCGGGCCGGCGCCTAGGGCCGGGGCATCCCGTAGAAGGAGTCGAAGAGCCGCAGCGCGGCCATGAAGGAGCTTGACGGCGCGTTGGCGGCGGTCGGCGTGAAGGGCGGCGGGCGGTTGCCCACCAAGGGCCAGAAGGCGCCCCAGTCGGCGCAGCCTAAAAATTGGCCGTTGTCCACGCAGCGCGCGCAGGCCTCGAGGCGGATCTGCTGGAACTCATCCCAGCCGAAGGGATAGTCGGCCATGGAGGCGGACACGACGCGTCCGGGCAGGTTCATCCCGTCGTGCGATTCGTTTGGCAGCGGCCAGGAGTCGCGGTAGTAGGGCGAGCAGGGCTTGCCCTTCCCGCATTTGGCCGCCTCGTGGTCCACGTAGAAGCCCGCGGGCGTGCGGGTCAAATTGCGGTCGGTCTCGCCGGAGAGCGGCGGCCATTCGTAGGGGCGTCCGGATCTCGTCGTCATGTTCGCCACCTGGATGATGCGCACGCTGCGGCACACAGGCGCGGCGGCACCGGGCGTAAAAGCCATGTGAGCGGCCAAGACGTCTTCCCCGTCCTCCGGGTCGACGGCCCAGCGCGTGTCCACCCGCCAGACCCCGTACTTTAAGGGAAGTTCGGCAACTCCAGGCCCGGCGAGAGTCTCGCGGATTCGGTTAGACAGCGCCGTTGAGCGGGACTCTTTGACAAAGCGGGCCTGCGCGGCGTTTAACTGCGCGGAAAAGGATTGCGCGGCCGGAGCGGGACCCGCGGACGCGAGAAGCCCTGCGGCCAAAAGCGCCAGGGCCGCGCCGTTCCGGCGCGGGATCGTCTCCATGCGGATAGTGTACGCGGGCCGCGGAGCCCCGCCTGAGCCCAAAGGCCCAGGCGGGACGCGGTCGAACGGCCCGGCCGGTTCGGCGCCTAGCGCGCCAAGGAGACCAAAGAGGCCGGCGGAACGGCCGGCGCCTTGTAGCTCTGGGCGCAGTAGCCGCCCTTGGCGTTGACCCAGTTCTGCTGGATGAGGTAGTTCATCCCGCCCAAAGTCGTGTTGTACTGGGCGCCCGCGGAAGTTTTTTGCTCCGCTCCGAAGCTCCAGGCGCACATGTCCGCGTTCTCGCCGCCCTTCTGGCTGTACCACGCGTTCAAATCCGGATCGGTCGTGGCCTCTTCCATCTCATGGGAGATGATGCTGGCCATGCCGTCGGCCGCGGTGCTGCCGCTGATGGTCGCGGTCTGCGCGTTGCACGCGTCGGGACACTGATCCGGGTCGCCGATGAAGGCGTACTTGACGTCCTGGCCCGCGATGCTCCCGTGGTCGTGCCAGCCGCAGTACTGCGAGCAGAAGCCCGAGGTCTCAGTCACGTCCGATGAGGTGAGCACGAAATAAATCCCGTGCGAGTCCATGGGCAGCTTGCCTTTGCCGATGGCGCCGGCCACGATGGACTGGATGTCCTGGTCGGAGAGCGCGGTCTGGTGGGAGTAATTATCCGAGGTCGATCCTTTATAGGCCACCTTATTGGTCACCGCGACGCCGTTGCCGTCGTAATAGGTCGTGTTGATGTTGAAATACGGCGAACCGCCGATGCGGGAGGCGAGGTTGGTCAGTACGCGCTTGGCCAGCGCGCCCGCCTGGCCGCTCCAGTTCCCATACCAGATGTAGTAGACGTCCACGCCGCCCAGGATCAACGGGCCGCCGTGGTAGTCGATGCCGTTGCCGGAGGCCCCGCTGAAAGACTCGCCGAAGAAGGGATGGCGGCTCATCGTGCCGATGCCCTTGCCGTTGGGCCGGGGGCCGAACGAGGGAGACACCACGCGGACCTTGGGCCGCACCGGAGCCGCGACGGGCGCCGGCGTGTTTTGGGCCGCCGTCTTGGCCTGCTGGGCGATCCCATCGGCCGAAAGGCCGCCCGAGCCGTCGAAATTGACCCTCTGCGCCCGGCCTTGCGCCCAGGCGCCCGCCGCCGCGAAGAGCAGCGCCGCCGAAAACAATCCCGTCGTCTTTTTCATGCGTTCCCTCCTTAAATAAGGCCCCGGGCCGCGCTGCGCGCGGCTCTAGGCCGAACGGCCTGGTTTCATCTGGGCCTAAAGGCCCACGGGCAAGAATAGCAAAAAACAGCGCGGTTTTAACTTTTTTATAATATCCGCGTGAAACCGGCCTACCGCCGCATGATCTCGCTCCTGGCCCAGTCGGGGCCATCCCCATCGGAGCCGCGGGAGTGGAGCGTCTACATCGCGCGCTGCGCGGACCAGACGCTCTACACCGGCATCGCCAAGGACGTGGCCAAGCGCGCCGCGCAGCACAACGCGGGGCGCGGCGCGGCCTACACCCGCGCGCGGCGGCCCGTCCGCGTCGTCTACGCCGCCCAAGGCTTCACCCGGTCCGAAGCGCTTATCGAGGAGGCGCGCATCAAGGCCTTGTCGCGCGGGGCCAAGCGCCATTTGATCGGCTCCGGGCAAACAGCTAGAATACGCCCAGACTCGAACAAGGAGATTTAAAACGCCATGCCCACCGAGCAAACCCTCATCCTCATCAAACCCGACGGCGCCGCGCGCCGCCTGACCGGCTTGGCCGTCGACCGCCTGGACGCCGCCGGATTGGAGATGGCCGCGGCCAAGATGGTCTCCGTCTCGGAGGACCTGGCCCGCAAGCACTATCAAGATCTGGCCGGCAAGCCCTTTTTCGAGAACCTCATCCGCTACATCCGCGGCGAGTTTCACGGCTTCAAGGATCACCGCATCCTGGCCCTGGTCTACCGCGGCGAGGGCGCCGTCGCGCGCGTGCGCCAAATCGCGGGGGCCACGAACCCCGAGGAGGCCGCGCCCGGCACCATTCGCGGCTCCTTCGGCCGCGTGACCACCAAGGGGCAGTTTGAGAACGTCATCCACGCCTCTGGCAACGCCGCCGACGCCGCGCGGGAAATCGCCCTATGGTTCAAGCCGGAAGAAATACTCCCCTCATAGCGGCGCTGGCCGGGGTCTTGGCGGCCCTGGCGGCGGCTCCGTGCGCCGCGGCCTCCGCCGCTCCGGCCGCCTCAACCCCGACCATCTCCGTTCCCGTTCCCACGCTACCCGGATTCCCGGTGAGCTTTCCGACCTCGGACGGCTGGACCATCTCGGCGCAGTACCGCCCGGCCAAGAAAGGACTTTTGACGCTGGTCCTCATCCCCGGCGTGGGAGAACGCAGGGATGTCTGGTCCGACCTGGCCCACGCCCTGGTCCGCGCCGGCTACGGCACCCTGATTCTCGATTTGCGCGGGCAGGGAGCCAGCACGCTGGGGCCGGACGGCAAGCCCGTCTCCTGGCGGCAGTTCAGCGACGTCCGCGACGGCAACGACTTTTTGGGCATGAGCAACGACGTCGCCGCGGCCGCGGTGTACCTCAGCTCTTCCGCGGGCGTGTCGATTTCATCCGTCGGCTTCGTCGGCAACGGGCTGGGCGCGTCCTTGGCCGTGCGCTACGCGGCCGTCCATCCCGAGGTTCCGCTCACGGCCCTGCTCTCACCGACCTTGAACGGCGAGAACGTGCCCATCATCAGCGCCCTGCGCGCCTACGGCAGCCGGCCCATCCTCATCGCCTACTCCTTAAGCGACCGGCGCGTGGCCAACGCGGCGCCGCTCATCTTCGCCGTGGCCAAGCTCTCCGCCGGAGCGGCCAACGCGACGCTGGTCGCCACGCACCTGCCGGCCAACTATCTCTTCGACCGCTCCACATCGGATCGCATCCTTAATTGGATCGAGACCGCGCCCCAGGCGGCCCAAGCGGCCGCCGTCGCGGCGTCCACCGCCGCGGCGGCGGGCCAAGTCGAAATCAGTTCTCCCTCCGCCGACGCGCCGCCCGCGTCCCTTCCGGCGCCCTCACTCTGACGTGTCCAGCCGCGCCGAAATTTACGCCAGCCTCGCCACCGAGAAGCTCAACGCCAGAAGCCGCGGCATCGACTTGAAGGGCTCCCGCGACATCGTGCGCCTGATGAACCGCGAGAGCGCCGAGGCCGTGCGGGCCGTGGGGCGCGAAGGCGCGCGCATCGCCCGCGCCGCCGAGATGCTCCGAGACTGCCTGGACGGCGGCGGCCGCGCGCTCTTCGTGGGCGCGGGCACCAGCGGCCGCCTGGGAGTTCTGGAAGCCGCCGAGTGCCCGCCCACCTTCAACACGCCCCCAGCTTTGGTGCGCGCGGCCATGGCCGGCGGCAAGAATGCGGTCTTCGCCTCCAAGGAAGGCGCCGAAGACGACGCGCGCGCGGGCCGGGCCGCGGCCGCGGGCCTGGGGCGCGGAGACATCCTCGTCGCGGTCGCGGCCAGCGGCGTGACGCCTTTTTCCCGAGCGGCGCTTCAAGCGGCGCGCAGGGCCGGCTGCCGCACGGTGCTCATCACCTCGAACCACCTGGCCGCGGCGCGCGCGGCGGAGGTGGTCATCTCGCCGCGCGTGGGGCCCGAAATCGTGGCCGGATCGACCAGGCTTAAGAGCGGCACTGCGGCCAAGCTGGTGCTGAACGCCTTGACCACTACGGCGATGATCCGCCTGGGCAAGGTCTACGACGGCTGGATGGTGGACTTGAAGCCCACCTCGCGCAAGCTGCGCCTGCGCGCCCTGCGCTTGGTGCAGGTTTTGGGCCGCGTTCCGCCCGGCCGCGCTCAAGCGCTCTTCGAGGGCTCGGGACGCAGCGTCAAGCTGGCCGTCTTACGCGCGCGCACGGGCCTGGGTCTCGTCCAGGCTCGCCGCCTCATGAAGGACAGCCGAGGCAGCCTGCGCCGGGCCTTGGCGCGCGCCGCCTAGTCGCGCAGCCGGAAGGACTTCAAGAACGTCATGAACAGATCCCGGTAGTTGAGGTACGTGCTTTCGCTCGACGATAAATCGATGAGGTAGTAGCTCTGCCCGTGGGGAGTGGGCACGAAGGCGGTGAAGTGGTGCAGCGTCGTCCCGCCCGCGGGCAGGCGCCCGTCGGGAAGAACGCGGGTGACGTTCGACTCGAAATAGCGAGCCAGAACCCCCGAGACGCGCAGGGCCTGGACCACGGTCGAGTCGACGCTCTCCCCCTTGCCTCCGTCGCGCAGGTAGTCGACTTCCTTCTTGTACGGGACGAACCCGGCGCCGCCCTCCTGCATGAACTCGATGTCGATGCCCGCGCGGTAGTCGCCCGAGGGGCTTTGAGGCCCCAGGACGTGCACCAGCGCGCCGCCCTCCTCCTCGAAAGCCGTCCAGCCCGGCGGCAGCAGGCAGGAAAAATCCCCGGAAGCGGGCCCATAGGGCGCGCCGGCGGCCCAGAGAGCCGCGGGGAAAAGCGCCGCAGCCGCCAGAGCCGCAAGCGCGAGGCCGAGAGCCTTCCTCATCGGCGCGCTCCGAAGAATTCCTTCTGCGCGGCGTAAGCGCGCGCGGCCAAGGACAGCGCCAGCCGGCGGCCCATCTCTTTTTTCTGCTGCAAGCTCAAGCATTGGGCGGGCAAAGGCGGAGCGGGCTGGGCGGCCGCCGCGGCGGCCGAAAGCGCCTTGTCCGCGGCCTCGACCTGGCCGGCCGTGGCCAGTCCTGTTTGTTCCAGCGCGGCTGCGTCCTCCTTCATGGCCGCCTCGCCCGCCTTGGCCTCGTCCCTGGCCTCGGCGGAGAAGCGCAGCTCGCAGTCCGCGGCGTTGGAGAGCTGCGCGGCCGGAATGTCCCAGCGCAACCCCCTGAAATCCGGCACGCCCGCGCGCGTGGCCGAGAGCGAATGAACCAGCTCGTCGCGCAGGGAGCCGGGCTCGTTTCTCCAGCGTCCGTAAACGACGCGCGCGTCTTCATCCAGAAATCCGCCGCCTCCGCCCTTGCCCGCGAGCGCGGCGTAGAAAATCTCCTGGGCCGTGCGGGCGTAGACCTGCGCGTAATAGGGCGCCGCGTCCCAGCCCTCCTCGGCCGCGTCGGCGAGCAGGAGTTCCTTTAGGAGCGTGCCGGCCATCTCGCGGCGCGAGTAGGCCCCCCGACGGCTGCCGTCGGCGTAGACGGAGGTCTTCCCCCACGGCCCGTCCGCGACGCTCTGCGCCAAGGCGTCGCCTTCATCGGCCTTCAAGTTCGGGAAGGGCAGATGGCGCCGGGAGTAGAAATCCCTGGAGTCCGGGACGAGATCGTCGTGCTTGAACCAGAGGGAGCCGCGGCGCACCAACAGCGGTCCGGGAGACAAGACGACGGTGTAGAGCGTCTGCCCCTGGGCGCCTGTCCGCGTTTCAAGGCAGCCGCGCGCGGCCGCGCCGCAGCGGCCGGGGG
>JAGWJU010000079.1 GCA_028865585.1 Elusimicrobiota bacterium
AGGAGCGCCTCGCGCGGGTCCTGGCGCGCGCCTTCGACGAGGGCGAGTTTCTCTCCCCCTACGGCGTGCGCTCGCTCTCCAAGGCCTACGGGGAAAAACCCTACTCGGCCGACTTCTTCGGAGAAGCCCGCGCGGTGCGCTACGCCCCGGGCGAGAGCGACTCGCGCCTCTTCGGCGGCAACTCCAACTGGCGCGGCCCGGTGTGGTTTCCCATCAACTATCTTCTGGTCTCGTCGCTCAAGCGCTACCACCACTTCTACGGCGACTCCTTCCTGATCGAGTTTCCCACGGGCTCGGGCCGCCAGGTCACGCTGGGCCAGGCCGCAGACGAGCTCGCGCGGCGCCTCACCCGCCTCTTCGTGCCCGACGCCCAAGGCCGCCGGCCGTTCTACGGCTCCGGTTCGTCCTTGGCCGCGGACCCGGGCTGGAAAGACGAGACGCTCTTCCACGAGTACTTCCACGGCGAGACGGGCCGAGGCCTGGGCGCCTCGCACCAGACCGGCTGGACGGCGCTCGTGGCGCCGCTTTTGGCGGGATTGGCCGGCGCGCGAATCGACTAGTCCTGCCCGGGCAAGGACGGGCCCTTCGCCGGAACGACCAGGGCGTAGGCGCGCGCGCCAAGCACCGTCCCCAGAACCGGGGCGGCGCAGTAGATCCAGAGGGCGGAAAAATCCCAGGACGCGAGCGCCGGGGCGATGGAGCGCGCCGGGTTCATCGAGGCGCCGGACACGGGGCCGCCGAAGGCCGCCTCCAAGGCAATCACCGCGCCCACGGCGATGCCGGCCATCGCGCCCTCGGCCCTGTCGTCGGTCGCGACGCCCATGATGGTGAACATGAGGATGAAGCTCATGATGAGCTCGAGCATAAAGCTCTGCAGGTCGGATCCCGCGGGCCGCGTGGCGCCCAGTCCGAACGCCCCCCCGTAAAACATCAGCTTCAGGCAAAAAGACGCGGCGACCGCGCCCAGGAGCTGCGCGCCGACATAGGGCAAAATCTCCGAGCGCGGATGGCGCCCGGCCGAGTAGAAGCCCAGCGTCACCGCGGGGTTTAAGTGCGCGCCCGAGACGTGGCCGACGGCGTAGATCATCGCAAGAACGATAAGGCCGAAGACCAGGGCGATGCCCAACTCCCCGATTTGGCCGCCGGTCGCCTGGTTGACGACGACGGCGCCGGTGCCGGCGAAGACCAGGCAGAAGGTTCCGACGGCCTCGGCGACGAGCTTAGGACGGTCGAATTTCATCGATCAAGTCTCGCACTTTTTTTTCGATTAAGTCCCGCACCTCGCGGAACTTTTCCTTGGAGAGGGCCTTGGGATCGGCAATGGCCCAATCTCGGCGCGCCGCGGCGGGCACGAACGGGCAAGCCTCGCCGCAGCCCATGGTGATGACGAAATCCCAATGCCGCGCGGCCGCCGCGTCGAGCCCCTTGGGCCGGCAGCCGGAAAGGTCGATGCCTTTTTCCCGCATGAGCTCCACGGCCATGGGGTGGACCGCGGCCCCGGGCTTGGAGCCCGCGCTCTGCGCCAAGGCAACGCCCGCGCCTAAATGCCGCGCGAAAGCCTCGGCCATCTGGCTGCGGCAGGAGTTCTCGACGCAGACGAAAAGCACGCTCTTCATCGCGGCGACGGGCGCCAAGCCAGGCGGACCGAAGCGCCGGGGCCGGATTGAACGCGCTCGATAAAAATCGTCTCGTCCCCCGCTTGCGCGCTCTCTCCCGCGCGAAGCGGCGCCGCGCGGTTTTTCGAGGACTCGCCGCGCGCGTAAATCCAGAGCCCGGCCTCCAGGCTCCGGGCGGCGCCGGACACGTCTTTGGGGGGCACGCGGTGCACGTAGCCGAGCCCGACGCGCAAAGAGCCGGCTTGCGCCTGGCCGCCCAAACCGACGTCGACGACGCCGGCTTTGGAAAACCCCGCCGGAAGCGCCGCCCGCTCGACGCGCGCGCAACCGGCAAGAAGCGCCGCCGCCCCAAGCCAGAACAGCGCTTGGGCGCGGGGACCCGCCGCCGGCTTAGCGGATCGGGTTGACATAAACCAAGAGGAGCTCGTCGCGGAACTGCCGCGCGCTCAGCGTCACCGAATCGCTCCAGCCCCAGGGGTTTCCCAAAGTCACGGTGTGCGTCTTCATGTCCACGGACTCAACCCAATAGTCGTGCGTCGGCACAAGGGTGCCGTTCTTGTAGAGAGGGCCGTTCGGGGCCTCGGGCAGCGCCTTGGCGAAGGATCCGAGGAAAGGCGAGAGATCCGCCTTGGTGCTCACGATCACCGCGGCGCCGGCCTTGAGCCAGTATTCCAGAGTCGACGCTTCCATCATTCCGGCGGGGAAGGTCCGGCTGCCTTGGCCGGTGAGGGCTTCCAAGACGGAAGACGCCAGGCCGTTGTCCATGATGCCGTTGATGTCGGCATACGAGCCCTTGTAGGCGGCGTAGGCTTTTTCCACCACCATCGGCCAGATTCCCCCCGGCCCCTGCTGGGCGTACATGAGCTCGAAGGAACCCGATTCTCCCGCGCTGGCGGGGAACCGGTTATCCACCCTCACGACGACCGGACCGTACTCCGGCTTCCAAAATTCCCACGGCAGGCGGCGCTTGTAGAACGTCACGGAAAACGTGCCGTCCGCGTTTTGGCGGATCATGCGCCGGATGAGGTCCGGATGCGCCTGGGCGACGGCGGCCAAAGAGGCCATCAAGTAGCAGTCGTCCAGGCTTCCCTGGACGACGTCCTCGGCCGAGACGCGCCGGGGAGCGCCCAAATAGGGCGCGTAAAGCGGGGCCGAGATCGTCTCGTACGTCACGCCCGAGGCCTGGCGGCAGTCGAAGATCCAATACTTGCAGCGCGCCAAGCCGGGCTCGGGAGACAGCGGCGGCAGCGTCTCCTTGAAGGCAGGAGCGGGCGCGGGCGGGCCGGGCGCCGCGTCGTCGAACGACTGGGACGCGGACGGCTGAAGGCCGGCCCGGTCCAGAAGCCCCTCAAACGGAGCGGCGGCGCCCTGCGCCAAGGAGTCTTCCGGGCGCGGCTCCCGGTCCAGCCAGGCGGCCATGGCGCGCGCGCTCTTAAGCCCGGCCGCGGCTCGGCCGGGAGCCAGCGCGGGAGATTGCGCGGACGCGAACGCCGGAGCCGCGAGGGCGAGCCCGCACGCCGCGAGGGCCGCACCGGCCAAGCGTCCTCGCCCGCGCATCACGACGCGATTAGTAGCGGTAGTTCTCGGGCTTGTAGGGGCCGTCCTGGCTCAGACCTAGGTAGTCGGCCTGGGTCTTGGTCAGGCGCGTCAGCTTGGCGCCCAGCTTGCTCAGGTGCAGGCGCGCGACCTTCTCGTCCAAAGCCTTGGGCAGCGTGTAGACCTTGTTCTGGTACTTCTTGGTCCCCCGCGCGCTCCAGAGCTCGATTTGCGCCATGACCTGGTTGGTGAACGACGAGGACATGACGAAGGACGGATGGCCCTCGCCGCAGCCGAGGTTCACGAGCCGGCCTTCGGCCAGCACCGTCAGCACCTTGCCGTTGGGCCAGACCCATTGGTCGACCTGCGGCTTGACGTTGACCTTGCTGAGCTTCTTGTCGTTGACCAAAGAGGCGATGTCGATTTCCAGATCGAAGTGCCCGATGTTGCACACGATGGCCTGGCTCTTCATGGCGTCCATGTGCTTGCGGGTGATGACGTCGCGGCAACCCGTGGCGGTGACGAAGATGTCGCCCTTGGGCGCGGCATCTTCCATGGTGACGACCTCGTAGCCTTCCATGCAGGCCTGCAGGGCGATGATGGGGTCGATTTCGGTGACGAGCACGCGCGCGCCCAAGCCGCGCAGTGCCTGCGCGCAGCCCTTGCCCACGTCGCCGTAGCCGCAGACGACCGCGGTCTTGCCCGCGACCATCACGCCCGTGGCGCGCTTGATGCCGTCCATCAGGGACTCGCGGCAGCCGTAGAGGTTGTCGAATTTGGACTTGGTCACCGAGTCGTTGACGTTGATGGCCGGGCACTTCAAGGTGCCCTTGGTCTGGCGCTCGTAGAGCCGGTGCACGCCCGTGGTGGTCTCCTCGGAGAGCCCCGCGACGTCCTTCAAAAGCTCGGGGTGCTTGTCATGGACCATGTTGGTCAAGTCGCCGCCGTCGTCCAAAAGGATGGTCGGCCCGCTGCCGTCTTGCCAGCGCAGGGTCTGCTCCACGCACCAGTCGTACTCCTCGTTGGTCTCGCCCTTCCAGGCGAAGACCGGGATGCCGGCCTTGGCAATCGCCGCGGCGGCCTGGTCCTGGGTCGAGAAGATGTTGCACGAACTCCAGCGCACGTCGGCGCCGAGCTTGACCAAGGTCTCAATCAAGACCGCGGTCTCGATGGTCATGTGCAGGCAGCCCGCGATGCGCGCGCCCTTCAAGGGGTTGTTGCCGGCGTATTCCTCGCGCAGGGCCATCAGGCCCGGCATCTCGCTTTCGGCGATCTCGATTTCCTTGCGGCCCCAATCGGCCAGCGAAATGTCCTTGACTTTGTAGTCCATGGTGGCGGTCGGCATCGTTATGTCCTCTCTCGGAAAAATTCGGCTTTCGTCGCCGAGAGAAGATTATAGCAAAGACCGGGCGGGCGCCGGGAACTTCTTAGGCGCGCCGCTCGTATAAAACCCGGGAGCGGACGAGGCTTTAAAGCCCGTTTGACCCCTTGATTTATAACTACATTATAATTATAATATACATGTCAATCAGGTTCGCCTGGAACCCCGACAAGGCTCGCGGAATTAGTCGTATGCCACTGCTATCGAGAATCGGGCTCCGGCACCGTGATCCGCATCATTAACGCGCGCCGCGCGACCAAAAATGAAAAGACCCAATACTGGGAGCGTTTAAAATGAGGAAAGAATACGACTTTTCCAAGGGGAAGCAGAATCCGTACGCGAAGATTTTAAAAAAGCAGATCACCATCCGACTCGATGAGGAGACCATCAAGTATTTTCGCAAGCTTTCCCGCGACAACGGACTGCCTTACCAGAGCCTGATGAACCTCTACCTCCGCGACTGCGCCCAGCACCGCCGCGCGCCGCGGCTGGAGTGGACCCGCTAGGCCCTACTGCGGCAGGGTCTTGGGCGGCACAAAACTCCAACAAGGTGCCCTTTGCCAACTAAAAAATGTTTAATGCCGGTCCGCTGTCCGCTTCATTTTTAGAACTGCAGCCAGCGCGCTCTTGGCCGCGCTGCTTCCCGGCGAGGTGCGAAGCGCTTCCCGAAGGTGTCGGATTGATTCCTCTCGCTTGCCCTCGGAAGCCAAGGCCATCCCCCAATTGATCTGCGCCTGCGTATAATTGGGCCACGCATTCAGAGCGAGGCGGAATTGCTCGATCGCCGCATTGAAGTGATGCTGGCCGGCCAAAACATACCCAAGATTGTTGTGGGCTGCCGCAAAGTCAGGGTTTAGATTCAAGGCTAGACGATACTGCGCGATCGCCGCCGCCGTCTGGCCTTTGGAAAAAAGGGCATTGGCCAGATCGCTGTGCGCCGCGACGGAGTTGGGATTAATCTCCAGCGCCCTACGGTAATGAACGATTGCTTCATCTGTAAATCCTTTCGTCATGAAGAACAGGCCAAGCCAAACGTGCGCCTGTTCGGAGTACGGGTTAATTTCGAGGGCTTGCTGATCTTGGGATATCGCTTCGTTCACTAGGCCTCGCCGGGCTAAAACTTCAGCCAGATTGATGCGGGCGTCGATATAAATGGGGGCAAGTTCGATTGTTCGCCGGTACTGGAGGATTGCATCGTCAAGCTTGCCTTGCTTCTCAAGGGAAAGACCCAGGTTGAAATGAGCTTCGGCGTAATCATCCTTCAAGCGCAGTGCGGCGACAAAATGCTTCTCCGCTTCCGCGTATTTCCCCGCTCTATTGAGATAAACTCCGAGGTTGTTCTGGGCCAGCCATGCGGAAGGATTTTTTTCAATTGTGTCGGCCCACAGTTTTTCAGGATTCTCGTACACGCCGCAGCTCTTCCAGGTCAGCGAACCCAGGATCGCCAGCATTATGCCGGCCGCAAGCAGAGCCACTTTCTTCACATGGCCGCCCATCCTCATCTCCAGATTTAAAAAGGTTCGGGTCGCAAGGGCGGAAAACAGCGCGATGAGCCCTAAACTCGCAGGATATTGAAAATGATCGGACACATAGGAATACCTCATAAAATAGACGTTGGCAAATCCCATCGCCGGCGTCAGAGTTCCGCAGAAAAAGAGCACCGCCGCCAAAGGACCGCGTCCGATCCGGCGGCGAAGGGCCCACAAAACCAAAAGCACCAATATGAGTCCCAACGGGAAT
>JAGWJU010000080.1 GCA_028865585.1 Elusimicrobiota bacterium
GGACTTCTTCATGTCCTACAAGTCCATCATCAAGATGCTGGGCGCCAACGCCTGCCCCATCCAGCTTCCCATCGGCTCCGAGGCCGACTTCATGGGCCTCATCGATCTGATCGAGATGAAGGCCTTGGTCTGGCGGGGCGAGGAGCTGGGCGCGAAGTGGGACGTGGTCGACATCCCGGCCGAGATGAAGGCGCAGGCCGACGAGTACCGCGAAAAGATGGTGGAGAAAATCGTCGAGTTCGACGACGCCATGATGGAGCGGTATTTAAACGGCGAGCATAACTTCACGCCCGCCGAACTCAAGAAAATCCTGCGCAAGGGCGTTCTTCAGTCCAAAATATTCCCCGTTCTGTGCGGCTCTTCCTATAAGAACAAGGGCGTGCAGCCCATGCTCGACGCCGTGTGCGATTATCTGCCCTCGCCCCTGGACGTTCCCCCGGTCAGCGGCACCAACGCCCTGACCGGCGAGCCCGTCGAGCGCAAGGCGGACGACAAAGAGCCTTTCTCGGCGCTCATGTTCAAGATTCAGACCGATCCGTTCGTCGGGAAGCTGATCTTCTTCCGGGTCTATTCCGGCACGCTTACGGCCGGCGATACCATCATGATCGGCAACAACCGGAACACCGAGCGGGTGGGCCGCATCCTGCGCATGCACGCCAACCAGCGCGAGGAGATCAAGGAAATTCGCGCCGGAGAAATCGCGGCGACCGTGGCCTTAAAGAACGCCCGCGTCGGCTATACCATGTGTTCCGAGGATCATCCCATGGTCCTTGAGCAAATCACGTTCCCCGAGCCCGTCATTTCCATCGCCATCGAACCCAAGTCCAAGGCGGACGAGGAAAAGATGGCCAACGCCATGAGCCGGCTGGCCGAGGAAGACCAGACCTTCCGCATCAAGACCGACCCGGAAATCGGCCAGACCATCATCTCGGGAATGGGCGAGCTTCACCTGGAAATCATCGTCGACCGCATGAAGCGCGAGTTCAACGTGCAGGCCAACGTGGGCAACCCGCAGGTGGCCTACAAGGAAACGGTCAGGAAGAAAATCCAGGAGGAAGGGAAATTCATCCGGCAGTCCGGCGGCCGCGGCCAGTACGGGCATTGCATCATCGACATCGAGCCCCAGGAGATGGGCAAGGGCTTCGAGTTCGTGAGCGAAATCAAGCAGGGCCGCATCCCGCGCGAGTTCATTCCCGCGGTGGAAAAGGGCGTCCGGGAGGCTTTGGACGGCGGCGCCTTGGCGGGCTACCCCATCGTCGACATCAAGGTGACTTTGGTGGACGGCTCCTTCCACGAGGTCGATTCCTCGGAAATGGCGTTCAAGATTGCGGGCGCCATGGCTCTTCGTTCGGGCTGCAAAAAAGCCAACCCGACCATTCTGGAGCCCGTCATGAAATTCGAGGTCATCACCCCCGAGCAGTATATGGGCGACGTGATCGGGGACTTGAATTCCCGCCGCGCCAAGGTGCAGGACATGGGAGATCGCGGGCACTTGAAGTTCGTGCGCGCCACCGTGCCGCTCTCCGAGATGTTCGGCTACGCGACCGTCGTGCGCTCGATTTCCCAGGGCCGGGCGTCCTTTACCATGGAGCCCAGCCATTACGAGGAAGTGCCGGGCAACATCCTGAAGGCAATCGTCGAGAAGAACGCCGCCGCAATGGCGACGCAAAGATAAGAGAGAGGAGACCATCGGAACTTATGGCCAAGGCGAAATTTGAGCGGAAGAAGCCGCACGTGAACATCGGGACGATTGGGCACGTGGACCACGGCAAGACGACGTTGACGGCGGCGATCACGCACTATTTGTCGAAGAAGGGCTTGGCGCAGGCCAAGAAATACGACGAGATCGACAACGCGCCCGAAGAGAAGGCGCGCGGGGTGACGATCAACGTGCACCACCAGGAGTACGAAACGGCCAACCGGCACTACGCGCACGTGGACTGCCCCGGGCACGCGGACTACATCAAGAACATGATCACGGGAGCGGCGCAGATGGACGGCGCGATTCTGGTGGTCTCGGCGGCGGACGGCCCGATGCCGCAGACGCGGGAGCACGTGCTTCTGGCGCGGCAGGTCAACGTTCCGCACTTGGTGGTGTTCCTGAACAAGGTGGATGTGGCGGACAAGGATTTGGTGGACCTGGTGGAGATGGAAGTGCGGGAGCTTTTGACGAAGTACGAGTTCCCCGGGGACAAGGTGACGGTGATTCGAGGCTCGGCGACGAAGGCCTTGGAAGGGGATTCGTCCGAGATCGGGGAGCCGGCGATTGAGAAGCTGATGGCGGCGCTGGACAAGGACATTCCGGAGCCCAAGCGCGCGACGGACCAGCCGTTCTTGATGGCTGTGGAGGACGTGTTCTCGATCACGGGGCGCGGGACGGTGGCGACGGGGCGCGTGGAGCGGGGCAAAATCAAGGTGGGCGACGCGGTCGAGATCGTGGGCATCAAGCCGACGGGGAAGTCGGTGGTGACGGGTCTCGAGATGTTCCGCAAGCTTTTGGACGACGCGCAGGCCGGGGACAACGTGGGCATCCTGCTGCGCGGCATCGAGAAGAACCAGATCGAGCGCGGGCAGGTCATCGTGGCGCCTGGGACGATCACGCCGCACACGAAGTTCAAGGCGAAGCTCTACGTTTTGACGAAGGAAGAGGGCGGGCGGCACACGCCGTTCTTCAAGGGGTATAGGCCGCAGTTCTACTTCCGGACCACGGACGTGACGGGGACGGTGACGCTGCCCGCGGGCGTGGAGATGGTGATGCCCGGGGACAACATCGACATCGAGTGCGAGCTCATCTGCCCCATCGCGATGGAGAAGGGGCTGCGCTTCGCGGTGCGCGAAGGCGGACACACCGTCGGCGCGGGCGTCGTCAGCGACATCGTCGCTTAAGCCATGGGCGATCGCATCGTCTTGACGCTGGGGTGCTCGGAGTGCAAGAACAAGAACTACACCCTCCAGCGCGGCAAGAAGAAGGATTTCAAGCTTGAAATCAAGAAATTCTGCAGGGCCTGCGGCAAATCGACCCTGCACAAAGAAGTCAAGTAGCGGGCGGCGCGCGGTTTGGGGGTGTCGGTTAATTGGCTAAACCATCGGTCTCCAAAACCGAGACTCCAGGTTCGAGTCCTGGCGCCCCCGCGCCGGATTTTTAACTCACAATGAACTTCGCGATCCAATTCGTTCGAGAGGCGTACTTCGAGTTGAAGAAGTCGTCCTGGCTCACGCGCAGGGAGGCGGCTGACTCCACGCGCGTGGTCGTCCTGCTCGTCGTCGTCCTCTCCCTCTACATCGCGGGCGTCGATTTTCTGCTGCATATGATCATGGGGAGCATTTTAGGCGGGTGATATGAGCCAATACGAACGGGGTTGGTATATCGTGCACACGCAGTCCGGGCACGAGGACAGGGTGAAGTCGAAGCTGGAGGAAAAGGTGCAGACCGAGCGCCTCCAGGACAAGATTTTTTCCGTGATGGTTCCCTCGGAGCCGGTGGTCGAAATCAAGAAGAATAAGAAAAAGGTCTCCCAGAGGAAATTCTTCCCCGGCTACGTGCTGGTGGATATGAAGGTGGACGAGCAGACCTACTGGCTGGTCAAGGGCCTCTCGGGCGTCTCTGGATTTTTGGGCGAGCCCAACCCCGCGCGCCTGCCGCAGCAGGAAGTGGAGGCGATTTTGGAGCTGACCACCTCGGCCGAGGCGGATAAGCCCAAGCCCGCGGTCATCTTCGAGCGCGGCGAGAACATCCGCATCACCGACGGCCCCTTCCGGCATTTCGTCGGCATCGTCGAGGACGTCAACGCGGCCAAGGCCAAGATCAAGGCCATGGTCACCATCTTCGGCCGGCCCACGCCGGTCGAATTGGACTTTCTGCAGGTGGAGAAAATTTAAATGGCGAAAAAGGTCAAGACCCAAATCAAGCTCCAGATCCCGGCGGGAGGCGCCAACCCCGCGCCGCCGGTCGGCCCCGCGCTCGGACAGCACGGCGTCAACATCATGGATTTCTGCAAGCAGTTCAACGAGCGCACCAAGTCGTCCCAGGCGGGCATGATTATTCCGGCCGTCATCACGGTCTACGAGGATCGCAGCTTCACCTTCATCACCAAGATGCCGCCGGTGGCGTCCTTGATCAAGCGCGCAGCGGGCCTGGCCAAGGGTTCGGGCGAGCCCAACCGCAACAAGGTGGGCAAAATCACGGCCAAGCAGGTCGAGGAGATTGCCGCGCAGAAGATGCCGGATTTGAACACCAAGGACATGACGGCCGCCTGCGAGATGGTCAAGGGCACGGCGCGCTCGATGGGCGTCGAGATCGGCTGAGATCGGGGGATTTGAACATCATGGGAAAAAGACTGGCGGCGTTGGAGAAGCAGCAGGACGCGGAGAAACTCCACAGCGTCGAGGACGGCGCGGCCCAGGCCAAGAAGTTCGCCACGGCCAAGTTCGACGAGACCATCGAGCTGCACGTACGCTTGGGCGTGGACCCCAAGCAAGCCGACCAGCAGGTGCGCGGCACCGTGCCGCTTCCCCGCGGCCTGGGCAAAACCAAGAAAATCGCGGTCGTGACCCGGGGCGAGAAGCAAAAAGACGCCCAGTCCGCCGGCGCGGATATTGTCGGCGGCGACGAGCTCATCGACCGCATCGCCAAGGGCTTTTTGGATTTCGACGTTCTGGTGGCGACTCCGGATTCCATGGCGGGCTTGGCCAAGCTTGGAAAAATCTTGGGCCCCAAGGGCCTCATGCCCAACCCCAAGAGCGGCACCGTGACGATGGACGTGGCCAAGGCGGTCAAGGAGCTGAAGGCCGGCCGCGTCGAGTACAAGGTGGACGATTACGGCATCATCCACGTTCCGGTCGGCAAGGCTTCCTTTGATCCGGGCCACGTGGCCGAGAACGCGCGGGCGGTGCTTGCCGCCATCGTGAAGGCCAAGCCTTCCGCGGCCAAGGGCGTTTACCTTAAGAGCGCCACGCTTTCGCCCAGCATGGGCCCCGGCGTCAAGCTCGATCCAGCCCAGAAGTTCTAGCCCCGGGCTGGATCGGTGCGGGCCCGCTTTCCTGGAAAGCAGGCGCAGGAATTGATAGAGTGAGCCGATGATCGAGGGAAATGGTTTGCATCCGGAGATCAAGAGGGGCAAGCTGTGACGTTGGCGGTCTACCCAGGCAGCTTCGATCCCATCACCTTGGGGCATATGGATCTGGTGCGGCGGGCGCGGCGCATCTTCGGATCGGTGGTGGTGGCCGTGCTTGATAACGCCTCCAAGCGCCACACTTTCGGGCTTGAGGAGCGCGTGGAGATGGCGCGAGCCTCCACGCGGGGCATGAAGGGCGTTTCGGTGGATACCTTTTCCGGGCTCCTGGCCGACTACATGAAGGTCAAGCGTTCGCGCGTGCTCATCCGCGGCGTTCGGGTGGTCTCG
This sequence comes from Elusimicrobiota bacterium, assembly GCA_028865585.1. GTDB lineage: Bacteria > Elusimicrobiota > Elusimicrobia > UBA1565 > UBA9628 > JAGWJU01. The sequence continues at coordinate 5,403 of JAGWJU010000080.1, forward strand.
GACATGGACTACGAGTTTCAGCTGGCTTTCTTCAACCGGCGCCTCGGCCCGGACGTGGAAACCGTATTTTTAATGCCCGACGAGAAATACACGTATCTCGCCTCCTCCATGGTCAAGGAAGTGGCCAGGCTCGGCGCCCCGGTCGACTCCTTCGTGACGCCTTTGGTCGCGCGGCGTTTGCGCCAAAAATTTCAAGGCGGTGCCTGAGACGGTGGGCCCGCGTCGCTTGGCGGCGGCTCTAGCCGCGCTTTTGGCCGCGCTTTTGCTGGCGGCCGCCCTCATGCTCCGGCACCAACGGGTTCAGGTTCGGCTTGGAGGGGACGGCGAACCTTCGGGTTCGGCGCTGCCTCCCTTGCCGGCGCCGCCGGAGCCCAAGCTTCCCGCTTCCGAAGACTCCGGCGGGACTCCCGTCGGAGCGGCCGTCTCCTACACCAACGAGATGCAGGAGGCCAACCTCGAGCGGCAAAAGGCCGCCCAAGGCATCCGAAGCCTGGCTCCGCCGCCCTACAGCGCGTCCGCCCGCCAAGCGCTTCTGGAGCAGGCCGCCCAGGCGCAAACGCCCGACGAAGCCGTCTCCGCATTGCGGCAGCTTTCTTTGATGAACCAGGCGGCTCAAGCCCAGGCCGGCCGCCGGGGACCCGTGTCCTTGAGGGGAACTACGCCCAAACTGCTGGCCGAACCGGCTGCCGGAGGAGAAGAAAAGGGGGAGCCGCTGCCCACGATGGACTGGTTCGTGGTGGTCTCGAGTTCCCCCGGAAAAAGCCGAATCGTTTCCGATCAAGCATCCTGGGCGGCGTTGTGGAAGCGGCTTTTCCCCGGCAAGGCCGCGCCTAAGGTGGATTTTTCGCG
>JAGWJU010000081.1 GCA_028865585.1 Elusimicrobiota bacterium
TAGAGATTGGTGTCCATCATGACGTTGTTGTAGTCGGTTTCGGCCGCTTGCGAAATTTGGTTGGCGGCCTGATCCCCGTAGGCGTGCACGGAGAAGTGCAGGCTGTCGACTTGGCTGGCGCCGGCGTCGAGGGGAGCGAAGGACGCCTGGGTGACGGCGGGGCCGGCGGCCGATTCGTCGGTTCCGGCCGGGCCGCCCTGAGGATAGGGCACGCAGGCTCCGGCCGCGAGAGCGGCCGCGGCGAGCAGAGCCGCGCGGGTCTTCATGGAGCGTCCATTTTACAAAATTGTAGGATGAGAGCGTGTCCGGGCAAAAAGAGGTCTTAAGGCTTCGAGTCGAGCGCATGGCGCCCGAAGGCGAGGCCATCGCGCGGGCCGAAGGCTCGTCGCGCGTGGTTTTCGTCCCCTACGGCGCGCCGGGGGATATGATTGAAGCGGAGATCACGGCGGCCAAAGGGACCTATGCCCGGGCGCAAATCCGGCGCGTCTTGGAGCCTGGTCCTGACCGGATCGAGCCTCCGTGCGCCATTCATTTTAGGCCGGGGATGGCCGGACGCTTTTGCGGCGGCTGCGACTGGCAGCACTTGGGCTACGAGGCGCAACTAAAGCACAAGCGGGGCATCGTGGAAGACTGCCTGCGCCGCATCGGGAAAATGTCCGATGTCGAAGTGCGCCCGACGCTCGCCTCTCCTCATATATGGGGCTACCGCAACAAGGTGCAGATTCCTTTCGGATTCACGGACAAAGGAGAAATCGCCGCCGGATTCTACTCGCCGCAGAGCCACAGCATCGCCGATTTTTCCGCCTGTCCGGTCCAGCCTGATTTAGCGGTGCGCCTGGCCTTGAAGGCCAAGGCCGCCGCCCAAAGCCGCGGCTGGCAGGTCTACGACGAGAAAAGCGGCCGGGGCTGGCTCAGGCACTTTTTCGCGCGCACCAACGCCCGCGGGCAGGCGCTGGTGGCTTTGGTCGCACGGACGCCCGATTTTCCGGACCGGGACTCTTTCATCGGGGAGCTGCGCGGGAATGAGCCGTCGTTGGCTTCGATTTACCTCAACGTCCATCCTGAGAAAACTTCGGCGGTTCTTGGGCCGCGCTGGATTCGGCTTTGGGGCGCGCCGCGCATCGAAGAGCAAATCGGAGAGTTTTCGTTTTCGGCGTCTCCCGGCGCTTTTCTGCAGGTGAACACTCCGGCCGCGGAAGTCCTTTACGCGTGCGCGCGCAAGGCGCTGACGGAGGGCGCCGGACGGTTCGGCCGCGTGCTCGATCTCTACTGCGGCGTGGGGACGCTGGCCGTCTGGCTGGCCTCGGCGGCGGACAAAATCATCGGCATCGAGGAGAACTCGGAGGCGGTTCAGGACGCCTGGGCCAATGCGCGCAGAAACGGCGTCAAGAACGCCCGCTTTGTCTCCGGGCGCGTGGAGACCTCCTTGGCGCGGGTGTCGCGGGAGCTTTCCGGCGCCTGCGCGGCCGTGGTCGATCCTCCGCGGCAGGGGCTCTTGCCCGGCGCTCTACGCGCCTTGACCCACCGGGCGTTCGAGCGCGTCGTGTACGTTTCCTGCAATCCGGCCACCTTCGCTCGGGATGCGGGGCTGCTTTCGCGCGCGGGCTATAAGCTGGAGCAGGTCCAGCCCGTGGACTTGTTTCCCCAGACTTCGCACGTCGAGCTCGTCGGTCTCCTGCGGCGTAAAAACCGCGGGTTTTAACCCCATTTTTACCTTGGCGGACCCTTGACAGGCGTGGCTTCTTCCTTTATCCTCGGAATAGGCACTGATATGAAACGAATGGGCTTGGGCGCGTTTTTTGCGGCCTTGTTTTTATTTGCGGGCGTCGGCCCTGCCCGCTCCCAGTCTGCCAATCCCAGCGCCAATGACAAGAGCGTTGCTCCGAAGACCGCTCCCAAAGTCGTTCTTCAGCATAGCGAAACGATGCAGCAGGCCGGGGCGGCGCTGACGAACGCGAATCGCGCCGTGGACGGCAACACGGCTCCTTCCGAGGACCCGGCCAATGCCAGTTCCGTGAATGCGGTAAACGGGGTGGCCAGAAAGACGGGCCAGGAGGAAAGACAGCTTGCGCGCAATGATTCCGAGGAAACCACGGAGGTCGGCGGCTCGTCGTATTTCACAGACTCTTCCATCAGCGTTCCAGAGCCTAAATCCACCGGCCCGAAAGACCATCGGGAAGGCCGGGCCGGCACGATTTGGGGTGCTTACAGCGGGTACGTGGCGATGGCGGCTTTCGGAATGGGTTTTTTTGGGATTTTATTCGCGGCCGCTGGCGGGTATCTCTTCGGAAGCCATCTCTGGCATATAGAGCACCCTTCCAGCTAACTGGCGTTTTGTCGGTAGCGCTTTTCTCCCGCGTCATCCTTAAGGATTCCGATCCCTAGGCACACCGCTCCTACGCTCACGCAGGAATCCGCGACGTTGAACACGTTGAAAATGGCGTGGGACATCACCTGTAGGTCCAGAAAATCCACTACGTGGCCGTAGATGATCCGGTCCAGGATGTTGCCTAGGGCGCCGGAAATGATCAGCAGCAGCCCGATTTGGATCCAAAAATTTTTCCGCGCCCATATTTTTTGCAGGTAGAAAAGGGCCAACAACAGCGCGGTGGATAGAATCAGGAAAAAGTCGTTGCGGTGGCGGCCCAGTCCGAAGGCCATGCCCGTGTTCTCTACGTAGACGAACTGAAAGAAAGGACAAACGGAGACGATGGCTTTGGGCTTCAGCCAGCGGACGGCCCAGAGCTTGGTGATCCGGTCGAGTCCGACGAGCGCCGCGATCGCGGCGGCGCGGGCCGGGAGGCTTAGCCCTTGGCTTGGCTCAGGTGCTTGGCGCATCGGCCGCACACATCGGGACGGCCGGCGTCGGCGCCCACGTCCTCGGGATAGCGCCAGCAGCGGGCGCACTTGGGGCCTGCGATGGGGGAAACCTCGGCCGTGGTCTGGTCCGGTCCCGGACGCAGGGAAATCCTGGACACCAGAAGCGCTTCGCACCACGCCGCTTCGTCCAGCAGCCCGCAGTCCCGGCCGGCCAGCGCCACGGCGGCCTGCAGGGAACTGCCGATTTTTTTAGCCGCGCGCGCCTCTTCAAGAGCTTTTTGCGCGGTCTCCCGGACGGCGCGGATTTTTCCCCATCGCTCGGACAGACCGCGGTCCGGAGCGCGGAGGCGGGGAGGCAGATCCGCCAGGAAGACGCTTTCCCCTTTGCCCCAGTTGCGCGGGCCCATTTGCCAAGCTTCTTCCGCGGTGAATGATAAAACCGGCGCGGCCAAGAGCAGCAATCTTTCCAGGATATCTGCCATTACGGTTTGGGCCGCACGGCGGGATGGATCGTTCTTCGGGAAGGCGTAGAGCCTGTCTTTGACGATGTCGAGATAGAACGCGGAGAGATGAAAAGCGCAGAAGTGAGTCAAGGCCATGGCCGCGTCGCGGAAACGGAACTCCGCGTAACCTTTGCTCACTTGCGTCTCAATATCGGCCAGAACTTCCAAGATGTAGCGCTCAAGCTCCGGCAATTTCTCCGGAGGAACGGAGTCTTTTCCCGGGTCGAAGTCGAACGTGTTGCCTAAAAGATAACGGATGGTGTTGCGGAACTTGCGGTAGGCTTCGGCCGGCACGGCCAAGAGCTTATCCGAGATGCGCACGTCGTCGTTGTAGTCCGCCAGGGCGACCCAAAGCCGCAGAACGTCCGCTCCCATCTTGCCGATGACGTCTTGGGGCGAAACGACGTTGCCCGCGGACTTGTGCATCGCCCGGCCCTGGGCGTCCAAGACGAAGCCGTGGGTCAAGACCGTCTTGTAGGGCGCGCGGCCCGCCAGCGCCGTGGAGAGAACGAGCGAGCTTTGGAACCAGCCGCGGTGCTGGTCGGAGCCTTCGAGGTAGAGGTCGGCGACCGGGGCGCCGCCCGGATTTTCCGCCTCCTGGCCCAGCACGGCCAGCCACGAAGCGCCCGAGTCCATCCAGACGTCCAAGATGTCCGTCTCGCGGCGGAAGCTTTCGCCGCCGCAGGCGGGGCAGCGCAAGTTTTGCGGCAGGAAACTCCAGGTTTTGGCGGAAACTTCGGCGCCGGAGTTCTCGAACCAGAAGTCGTCGCCGTCCGCGGCGACTTTTTCTTCCAGAGCTTGGAACGCGGGCTCGTCTTTGAGCGGCTGTCCGCACTTTGGATTGGCGCAGTAAAGGATCGGAATCGGCGTGCCCCAGACGCGCTGGCGCGAGAGGCACCAGTCCGGGCGGTTCTCCACCATGCTGGAGATGCGGGCCTTGCCGGCCTCTGGAATCCAGGAGACCGTATCGATGGCTTTCAAAAGTTTTTCACGCAAGGAATCAGCCGCTGCCGCGCCGCCGCCCAGGGTCAAGAACCACTGCTCCGTGGCGCGGAAGATGATGGGATTCTTGCAGCGCCAGCAGTGGGGGTAGCTGTGCTGGATGTTCTCCTGGGCCAAGAGCCGTCCGCGCGTCTTTAGATCCTCGCTGACAGCGGCGTTGCCTTCGGGGAAGACCTTCACGCCGCGCAGGAATTCGGGCGCCTCGTCCGTAAAGCGTCCGGAGCCGTCCACGGGACAAAGCGTCTTGAGTCCGTATTTCTGGCCCGTCAGGAAATCGTCCGCGCCGTGTCCGGGGGCGGTGTGCACGATGCCGGTACCGTCCTCCATGGTGACGTAATCCGCGCTAACCGCAATCGAGCGCCCGCCGCCGAAGGGTGTTTCGCAGGCCAGCTTCGCGGCGACGAGGTCGGCGCCGCGATAGGATTTGCCTTGGCTGTATTTTTTGAGGCCGAGCTTTTGCTCGATTTCGGAGAGCCGCTTTCCGGCCAAGAGAACGTCCCTCTTTCCGCCGGGCAAATCCGAGCCCTCCATCGTGATGAGGCGATACTCTTCCTGGGGGTTGAACGCGACGGCCATGTTGGCGGGCAGAGTCCAAGGGGTCGTCGTCCAGACGAGCACGTCCTTGCCGATGAGCTCTTGCGGGCCCTCTTTGATGGGCAGGGCCACATAGACCGACGGCGAGGTCTTGTCCTTGTACTCGATTTCAGCCTCGGCCAGGGCGGTTTCGCAGGTGATGCACCAATAGACCGGTTTCAAGCCTCGGTAGATGAAGCCCTGCATCAGCAGGCGGCGAAACGCTTCTAAAATTTTCGCTTCGTAGCCGCGCGACATGGTCTTGTAGGGTTTCTCCCAGTCGCCGATGCCGCCCAGGCGCTTGAACTCCTCGCGTTGGACGGCGATGAACTTTTCCGCGAACTCCGCGGCGGACTTGCGGAAAGCCGGCACGTCCTTGATGCCGCGCTTGGAGGTCTTTAGTTCTTTCAAGAGCGCCGTCTCGATGGGCAGCCCGCGGCAATCCCAGCCCGGGACATAGGGCGTCTCAAAGCCCATGAGCGCGCGGGATTTGACCGCCATATCCTTGAGGATTTTGTTGAGCGCGTGGCCGATGTGGATATGCCCATTGGCGTAGGGGGGGCCGTCATGCAGCACGAATGGCTTGCGCCCTTTTTGCCGTTGGCGCATTTTTTCGTAGAGATCAAGGCGCGCCCAGAAGGCCAGGATATCCGGTTCGCGCTTGGGCAGGTCCCCACGCATGGGGAACTCCGTTTGAGGAAGGTTAAGCGTCGCCGAGTAGGGCGAGGCTTCGGTCTTGAGGCCCTCGCTCATGAAGCGGGCGCGGCGGCTTTTTTCTTGTCCTCGGCGCGCGGCTTGTCGGCGAGCAGCATGCGGCTGATGACCAGCTGCTGAATTTGGCTCGAACCCTCGCCGATCTGGTAGAGCTTCGCGTCGCGGAAGGCGCGCTGGACCGGGCAGTCGAGAGAGGCGCCCTCTGGGCCGATGACGTCCAAGATGTCCGTGGGCGCGCGCATGGCCAAATCGCCGGAGATGAGCTTGGCCATGGAGGCTTCCTTGGAAAACGGCCGGCCCGCGTCCATGAGGCAGGCCGCGCGGTGCGTCAGGAGCCTGGCCGCGTCCACCTCGGCCGCGATTTGCGCCAGCGTCTTTTGGGCGAAAGTAAGCCCCGGATTTTCGGGAACGATGCCGTAGTCGCCCTTGCGCGCCGCGACCCAGCGCAGACCTTCGTCCAACGCCGAGCGCGCGATGCCGACCGAGATGCCGGAGATGGCGACTCGGCCGCCGTCCAAAATCTTCAAGGCGTGCCCGAAAGCCTTGCCCTTAAGGCCGATCATGCGATCGGGAGCGAGCCGGACGTCGTGAAGGTGCAGTTGGGCCGTGTCC
>JAGWJU010000082.1 GCA_028865585.1 Elusimicrobiota bacterium
CAGGAACAGAAAGTTCCTATCGGAACAATACGACGTCGATCAGGCCGGATTTCAGCAGAATGCGTCCGCGATTCAGAAGGTCTCGGCCGATTTGGCCGTGCTGGCCGATGCCGACGCGAGCCTGCGCCAGACCCAGCTGAACGCCGACGCGGCGCGGCACCGGCTCGATTACATGCTGGGCCTTTCCCCGCAAGAGCATCCGGCGCTGGCCGAACTCGCGCGGCCGCAAGGGCCGTCCTCTCAGCCATTGCTCGCCAGAGAGCAGTTTGAAGCCGCCCTCGCCGTCTTGCCCGAACGCCGGATCGATCTTCTGGCGCTCAAGGCGGGCTACGAGAGCACGCAGGAGAGCTTGCGCCGCGCGGTTCTATCCCAGTTTCCCGTTCCCGCCATCGGCGCTCAGTGGGGGCGCTCCAATGAGGAGCCCATCAATACCGCCGGCCTGTCCCTCAATTTCCCCTTGCCCGTCTTGAACGGCAACCGCGGGAGCGCCGCCGTTTTGCGCGCCGACCGGACTGCCCTCCGTGCGGCCTACCAGGCGCGCCTAGATCAAGCACAAAATGACGCCGACCGGATATACAGCGCGACGCGCATCATATCGAGCCAGCTCAAAAAACTTCAAGAACAGACCTCGGACATGAAGGCGCTCGCGTCAAGCGCCGAGGAACATTACCGCAACGGCACGATGAGCGCCGGGGCCTTCGTGGGCCTCGAGACCGCGCTTTTGAAGGATGAAGAGGAGTCCATCCGCCTGCGCGCCGCTCTCGATTCGGCCCGTTTGGAACTTGACCTGCTGCTCGGACTGCCTTTTCAGCCTTGAAGTTCTATCTCGACGCTCCGCTTGAAAAATTGTAGTTTACGCTTGAGTTGCAATAGCTGTAAAGCCTCCGTCGCTCAATGGAGAGAACGCCTGCAACTGCTGCGCGGTCGCGGAAAAGTAAGAAAAAATAAGACTTTACCGCCGAGCTCGCCTAGCGCTTCTCGCAACGAACCGGCAGGAAACTGTTCTCAAGCCAAGCCCCTGAACCAATCCGGTGCAGTTTTCGGCTTCTCTACCGGCCGGCCGTTCTTGAAAACGGCAACCTTTCGAAACGGGCGGCTCAGATCGCTGTTATCAAATACATAGACCAGCGGGAGAACGCGAATCGCAGCCTTTAGATTCCGCAGGATACGCGGAAAACGAGATTTTAACTTCTCGGTCGGAACATCGTGACCTCCCTGTGAGACGCGCATGGCCACGCGCTCTTCGCTAAGATCGGCATCATCAAGCCCGATGAAGCAGAGCACGACCGTATAGCCTGCGGACACGGCTTCCTTCAAGAAATTTAATTTGTCGCCTACGGGATCCGAGAAGACGGTCTCGAAGGCGAAGCTCTCCTTCTGTCCCAGTAGCGCGCGCCGAATGGCGCCGGCTGCCTTCGCGGCGGCATACGCGTCCATCTCCATCTCGCGCGCAAAGACGTCCGCGCTCACGTATCGTAAAGCGGCCGAAGCGATATGGGCGTGATAGAAGGTGGTTTTGCCGGCTCCGTTGGGACCCGCCACGGCCACGATGACGGGCCGCCTGTCCAACTCGGGAATGTCCTTCAATCAGCGGCCGTGAACCGACGATGGACGAAGCGGCCCACAGTGCGGGTGCCGTCCGCCTCCGTGCGCACAAGGAACCCGGACCGCCCCCGCGCAGGCTCGTAGCGCGGAAACGGCAGGCTCTTCAGGTGGTCAGAGACGCGACGACGCCCTTCGGGAGAATCGACGGACTCCAAGCTTGCGGACAATGGTTGAGCGGACTTGGACCTCAGCAAGGCCACGGCCTGGATGCCCTGGAGTAGCGGCTCAAGGGCTTCCCCTAAATGCGCCCAGAACTCTATTTGGCCGGCAATCGAGCGATGCTCGACTTCGCCCACCATGCGTGCGTCCAAAACGAGGCCATCTGCGATCTTGACTGGTTGTCCCATGACAATATGGTAGCATAATACTACTGTTTGTCAAGGGGAAAGTTATCCTATCAACGATTTGCTCAGTCACATCACTCGTGTCCGGGGAAAATCTGCCAGCAGGAGTTGACGCAACTCGCGCCTAAAATGCCGTTTCTCAATCGATTTGACCTGGGCCATCGTATGAAGCTAGTGAGGTGGTCCCGGTCATTCAGACCACGGCGGGCCTAGTTTAAAAAAGCACTGCCGGTATTGCGGCGACTGGTTCCAGCCCGATGGGCACACCGCAAAGCGCCAGAAGTCCAGCGACCCGTTCTCGTCAGCGGCTAAGTCATTCAGCGCCGAAGGCCTCGCGACATCGACCCTTGAGCGCTTGAATCAAGGATATGGGAGGCCTAATGCCTAGGGGAATTTTACCTAGAAGACCCAGGCGGCAAGGGGCATCCGCGCTCTATACTCGCTTTATGGAAGCCAAGAAACACCTGCGCCGACTCGGCCGCGGCGCTCTTAGGGCCTTTCTTGCCTTGGCCGTTTTCTCCTCCGGCGCGGCCTTCGCTCAAATGCGCGTGGAAACGGTCGAGGCCGGTGCCGCGGACAATCCAATAGCGCGGATGCCGAGTTTTTCCGCCGCGGCTTCGCTTGCTCCGTTGGATATGGTTTCGGATGCGCCCGTCATTATTCTTCCCGACTCGGACCTTGGCGACGCCGCCAAGCCGGCGCGGACGATTATCCGGCCCCGGCGCGCCTCGAAGCTGTTGATTCCAACTCCGCGCATCACCCTCCCCGAATCAAAAATCATCAAGGCTCCGGCCCCTAAAATCATCATCGTCGATCGACCGGTGCCGGAAGAGAAAACCGACGGCGAAAAGCCTTCTACTCAAGAACATCTCCGCAAGCTGGTCCAATCCCTGGGCCTCGCAAACGATGCTGCGGGCCCTGGCGCCGACAGATCGCACCACGATTCGCCGCTTAATGCCTATTTCGATGGAGAGCTTGCTCCCGAGGCCGCGGACTGGGATAAAATTTCCGGGGAATTCGCCCAGGGACCCCTGGCGCCCTCTTTGCCGCGCGTCGAAACTGCCGCGCGCTCTATGTTGGCCAGGCTCGCGCCGCGCCTTTACCGCCGCGTTCCGGCGGCGTTCGGCTACGACCTCGGCAAGGAGCCGAGGACCGGGCACACCTGGACGCCCGGACAGAGACACCGTATCGAGTTTGCGCCGGTGAGCGCGGATTTTCGAGGCGATGTAGCCAGCGCGTTCGGATCGCCCCAGGCGGCCCGCGTCCAGCAGAAGATTGAATATATCGCGGCCTACGCGCATGAGTATGCCCACGTCCTTTTCGATTCCGCCGTCCGTCCCAAGGAGGACCACGCGCCGCACTCGGCCTATTCAGCGATGACCGAGGGCTTCGCCGTCACCGTCGAACAGCTTTTCATCCAGCGACTGCTGGACCAAACCTTGGAATTGGGCTTGACGCCGCGAGACGCGCTGGATTTATCCGCCATAGCCCGAGCGCGGCGGCAGTGGCTGGCCGAGCAAGACACGCACTATTCGGAAGGCGTGCTGTCTTGGCGGCAGGCCTACGCGGAGGGCGGCGACACGGCGCTGCTGTCCTTCCTGTCGTCCTTGTCCGCGCGCCGCATGATTTTGGTCTCCCGCGCCGATCCTGCCTATCAACTGGCCGTGGGCGATTGGAAGCTTCTCTCCGCTTATTTGGGAGACGATAAAATTTCGACTGAGCGCCGGGGCCTGGACGCATTCGCCAGGGCCTCGCGAGGCGAGGAGCTTAACGCCGATGAGTCGCGCGATGCCGGGCTTGTAATTGAGCAAGCCGGAGCGCAAGCCCGGCGGCGGCTCTTCGAGCGGACCCTTTTGGCCGACAAGCGCATCATGGAGCCCGAAGGACCCGCGCAAGGCGAGAAAGGCAGGAATTGGTACAAGCCCGCCGAACTGCCGCCGGGCCGAGTGGATCCGGCATTCGCCCTGGCCCGCCTGAGCCCGGCCGCGGCCGCGGAACTTCCGCGTTTTTTAGCCCGAATCATGAGTTCTCCCAATGGCGCCGCGCGGCTTTTCGAGCGCCCCGGACCCAACGATAAGCTCAGCGCCGTCGTCGCAGGGGCCGAGCGCCTTCCCTGGAACGAGGCCGATCACAAGACCTGGATGGACGGCCTGACGCGCTGGCTCATCAAAACGAACTAGGCCGCGAGCCAGAAAATCCTGAACGCATATGAAGACTCGATTTAGCGCATTTTTACGCTGGCCAGCAGCAACAGCGCCGCCAAGCCGAGGCGGCGGGTAGTTGAGGTAAAATGCACTAAAATCCTATTCGCTCGCCAGCCGGAGCAAGCTCTGGGTGCCGCTTGAGCGCCTGACCCCACACGCGCGTCAATTTTTTCATCCATTTGCGGCGGCGCAGCGCGTCCGCAGCCAGCCGCAAGTCGCCTGGCCGAGCTTGCGCTAGAAATGAGATCACTTCCGTGGCCTGGGATAAATCTTTTTCCGTTTTAGCATGCTCGCTAGCCAGCCGCTCATGCGCGATGATGAGTTTGTGCAGCGCGAAGCGCGCCGGAGACGGAATCAGCGTCAAAAAACCTCCTGCATCCAAAATGACGGCGCGTTCCGGGTTTTCAATAAGGAAGTCCAAATAAGGCAGCGGATGAGCATATGTGCCCAGCCGTCCCAGTTCAACCGGCTTTTCACCCCGCCCTGGCGTCAGAAAATCTACGCGGGGACTGCCGCCTCGCACCTTGAACGACGTGGAAGGACGACGCGAATCCAATCCGGGAACGGGCAAGAAGCCCATCTCCAAGCGCTCCAGAGCTCCGGGAGCATCCACGGAACTTTCATTGACAACGGCAACCAGCGCCATAGCGGCTGAATCCAGATCCTGAGTTTGCAGATGGCTGCCTTTCCACCGAGCTCCCAAGAGATTGCCCATAAGACCGAAGGCGTGAGTTCCTATCAGCACGGCTCCGGTTTCGAAGAGTCCCGCGTCCGCAAAGGCCTTGAGAACGCGAGCCGGCGCGTGCCCCATCGACCAAGCTCCTCCAGCTAGTGTAGTGTCCCCAACGCTTCTTTACTTTTGGCGACTTTCGCCAAGATGCGTTCCGCAGTCGCAGTCCACGTGAAGATGCGGGGGTTCTGATTATGCCCGTCCAGATAGGCTTCGATGGCAGTGATCAGCTCAGGGACGCTGGCGAAACTTCCGCGGCGGATGCGTTTGTCGGTGATCTCCCGAAACCAACGCTCAACCATGTTCAGCCACGAACTCGAAGTCGGAATGAAATGCAGGTGGAAGCGCGGATGGCGGCGCAGCCAGGACTTCACCCGCGGATGTTTATGGGTCGCATAATTGTCGATGATGAGATGCAGGTCAAACTCGGGCATGGTCTCGGCGTCGATCTTGTCGAGGAAGCGGATGAACTCCTGATGCCGATGGCGCGGCATGCAGTCGCCGATGATCTTGCCGTCGAGCATGTTCAGCGCCGCGAACAGCGTGGTCGTGCCGTTACGCTTGTAGTCGTGCGTCATGGTGCCGCAGCGTCCCTTCTTGATCGGCAGGCCTGGCTGGGTGCGATCAAGGGCTTGGATCTGGCTTTTCTCGTCGACGCACAGGACCAGGGATCGCTGCGGCGGATTGAGGTAGAGCCCGACCACGTCGTGAAGCTTCTCGACGAACTGTTTGTCGCGGCTGATCTTGAAGGTCCGAACCAAGTGGGGTTTGAGGTTGTGCTGCTTCCAGATTCGCTGGACCGCCATCCGGCTGAGGCCCTGCGCTTGGGCCATGCTTCGGGTGCTCCAGTGAGTTGCGTTCGGTGGCGTTGTCTCCAGGGTAGCCTTAACGACTGTGCGGACTTTCGCTTCAGGGATGTCGGGAATTCGGCCAGGCCGCGGCGCATCTTTCTCCAGCCCCTCCAAGCGCAGGGCCAGGAACCGTTCTCTCCAGAGCTGCACGGTCGGCCGAGAGACTCCAAGTCCGTATGCGATGTCCTTGCTTTGCTCCCCCTGAGCGGCGCGTTGGATGATCTGCGCTCGCTGGACCAGCCTCGCAGGAATGCTCCTCCCCTGTGCCCACTTGGCCAGCACGGAGCTTTCCTCGGCAGACAGGATGACCGGCGGGGCGATTCTCATGCCCCAAAGATAGCGTATAGCGTAGTTATAAGTCAATAGAATTATGGGACACTACACTAGTTTCAATGCCAGGGCGTAATAAATTCTATCGTATCGAGGTAAAGACACGCTTTCATCGCAAGAGCAGTATGACGCGACCCCGAGAATCCAGACTA
>JAGWJU010000083.1 GCA_028865585.1 Elusimicrobiota bacterium
TTGGACGGCGAGCTTGAGCACAAGGACTCCGAAGGGCACAAGGGCATCATCTACCCGGGCCTGGCCCAGCGCATGAGCGCGGGCACGGGCATCTGGCACTCGGAGATAAACCCGAGCAAGGCCAAGGACGTGCGGCTGGTGCAGATGTGGGTGGTGCCAGACACTGAATCCATCAATCCCGGTTACGAGCAGCTGGACGTCTCTTCGCAGCTCGCCAAAGGAGGATTGGTGCCCGTGGCCTCCGGGCGGGGGCACGATGCCGCCATTTCCATCCGGCAGAAAAACGCGGTTCTCTGGGCCGGACGCTTGAAACCCGGCGAGACCGTCCGGATTCCCGATGCGCGCTCGGCCCACCTCTATGTCGCCAAGGGCGCGGCCGACCTCGAGGGCCCGGGGACGCTTGGCGAAGGAGACGCCGCCAGACTTTTGGGCGCCGGATCGCCGAAACTTTCCGCCGACGCCAAGAGCGGGGCCGAAATCCTGATCTGGGAGAGCCGCTAGCCCCTCAAGTCCGCGCGTCCTCCCTCGTGCTTCTGCGCGAAAGACGCCCGCGGCAGCGCGAGCGCCGACACAACGGCGAAGTCCGTCGCCAAGAAATTTCTTAGCGACCCGCTTGACAGTTTTCATGCGATTATTTTAGATTATGGATGACGTTATGATTCGTGCTTTCAATCTCACCAAACGCTACGCCTCTCTCACCGCCGTCGATAAAATAAGCTTCGACATTCCCAAGGGCCAAGTCGTCGGCTTCCTCGGCCCCAACGGCGCGGGCAAAACCACGACGATGCGCCTCTTGACCGCGTACCTCCCCGCGAGCTCGGGCCGCTGCGAAGTCATGGGCCACGACGTCTCCAAGGAGCCATTGGCCGTGCGCCGCTCCATCGGCTATCTGCCTGAGAACAACCCGCTTTACGAGGACTTCGAGGTCACGGACACCCTCCACTACGTGGGCAAGCTGCGCGGCATGACGGATCCGGCGCGGCGCATGGAGCGGGTCAAGACCGTTCTTAAGGCTTGCGGTTTAAGGAGCGCGGTCGGGAAAAAAGTTTCCGAACTCTCCAAGGGCTACCGCCAGCGCCTGGGTTTGGCCGGCGCCATCATCCATGATCCGGACGTCCTGATTTTGGACGAGCCCACCTCCGGCCTCGATCCGAACCAAGTTCTGGAGGTGCGCGAGCTCATCAAGGATCTAAAAAAGGAAAAAACCCTCCTGCTTTCGACCCACATTCTATCGGAAGTGACCGCGACGTGCGATCGCATCATCATCATCAGCGCGGGCAAAATCGCAGCCGACGGCACCGCGGTCGAGATCTCCGGCAGCCTCCAGAACAAGAACCGGCTCTATCTGGAAATGAAAGGCCCGGATTCCGCCGTTTCAGAAGCTCTCTCGGCCCTGCCCGGCGCGGCGCGAGTCTACCCGGATCAGCAGGACGGAGGCCGCTCGGGCTTCATCGTGGAGTCCGAGGCCAAAACGGATTTACGCGAAGCCGCCTTCAACTTAGCCGCCGAGAAGCGCTGGCCCATCTTGGCCATGAGCCAGAAGACTTTGAGCCTCGAGGAAGTTTTCCGCAAGCTGACTCAGGAGCAGCCGCAGCCATGAACGAAAAAGCTCCGATTCTCCAGTTCCACGCCATCCGGGCCTTAGCCGCGCGGGGATTCAAAACCTACGTGGAGTCGCCCTCGGCTTACGTAGTCCTCTTCGTGTTTTACCTGCTTACCGGCTACCTCTTCACCCTGCCGCTGTTCTTGACGGGCCAAGCCTCCATCGCCGGCATGAAGGACTTCGTGCCTCTGCTCTTGACGTTCCTGGTGCCGGCGCTGGCCATGGGGCTCCTGGCCGAGGAGATGCGCTCGGGGACCTTCGAGACCTTGGCGACCCTGCCGCTTGAGGACTGGGACATCACTCTCGGGAAATACCTGGGCTTTGCCGCGTTCTACCTTTTGGCCGTAGCCGGGCTCCTATTCTATCCCATCGTTCTTTCCTTTATGGTCCAGCCGCCTTCGCATCTGGATTGGGGACAGACCATCGGCATTCTGTGCTCCTTCTCCTGCTTGGGGCTCATGTACGGCGCCATCGGGCTTTACGCTTCGTCTTTGCATAAGAACCAAATCGTCGCTCTGGTCACGGCTTTTCTCATCGCCTTCGTCCTTTTTCTTTTCGGCAAACTCGACAACTTCTTTTCGGGTCCCATGGCGACCATCGTCGAGTTCGTCGGCTCGGATTCTCACATGATGGCTATGTCCAAGGGCGTCTTTGACTCGCGCGACATCATTTATTTCGCGAGCGTCATTTTCGGGTTCCTTTATCTGACGGCGCAGAGGCTTTCGAACAGGCGATTTTAAATGAACAGGACCAAGAAACTCGCGTTCTCCTGGACCGGCACGGCCCTGGTGCTGGCCATCCTGGCCGCCGCGAACGTCGCCGCGCACTTCGTCTACGGGCGCCTCGACTTTTCCGCCGGACGCATCTACACGCTTTCCTCGGGCACCAAGAACATCCTGGGCCAGCTCAAGGACGACATGGTGGTCAAGGTCTACTACTCGCCGCACCTGCCCGCGCCCTACGGCCCCAACGGGTTCTACGTCCACGACCTGCTGGAGGAGTACCGCAGCGCCTCGCACGGCTACATGAAGCTCGAGTTCGTCGATCCCGATTCCAGCAGCAAGGCCAAGCAGGAGGCCGAGGACGCCGGCATTGAGCCCGTGCAAATCAACGTCCTTTCCAAGGATCAGTTCTCGGTCAAGCAGATTTTCATGGGCGCGGTTTTCCTCTATCAAGGCAAAACCGCGGTCATCCCTATTTTCCAGGATATGTCCAACCTGGAGTACGACATCAGCCAGCGCATCAACAAGCTGACCCAAACCAAGACCAAGACCCTGGGATTCGTTACGGGGCACGGGGAAAAATCTCCCACGGATCAGGATACGGCCCGGCTTTTCCAATCTATCGCTGACGAGGCCAGCCTGCAGACCATCTCCCTGGACAAACCCATTGATCCGAAGTTCGACGCCCTGTGGATTCTGGGAGCGCGGGAAGCCTACAAGCCCCAGGAAATCGGGCGCCTTGAGGCCTGGGTCGACTCGGGACGGCCGCTGGGCATCCTCATCGACAGAAGCAACGTCAGCGTCCAAAGCTTCCAGTCCTCGCCCATTTCAACCGGACTCTCGGCCCTGCTCGCGAAATGGGGCGCGAACGTCAGCCCGGAATTCGTAGCCGATGATCAGAACGAAAAAATCCAGCTTGCGGCGCGCATGGGGCCCTTTGTCCTGCCCATCATCCGCGACTACCCTTTCATTCCGGTGGTCAACCACCTCGACGCCAAGAGCCCCGTCACCCGGGGCATCGACGCGCTCACGTTCCCGTTCGTCCACGCCATCATTTTCAAATCGCCCGAGGGCTCGGGTTTGGCCTACGAATCGTTGGCGGATTCGACGTCCAAGAGCTGGCTTGAACAGGGCTACTTCATCAATCCGCAGCTTTCCTCCAATTTATCCACCGCGCATCCCGGGCCCTTTTCTCTAGCCGGACTTATCACCGGCGACTTCTACAAAGCCACGCCCAGCTCGGTCCAAGCCGTCGCGGGAGTGCCCAACCGCCAAGCGCCCGGCAAGGTGATCGTAGTCGGGACCTCCTACCAGCTCGATCCCCAGCTCTCCGGCAAAGCCTCGGACGACGCCTTTGTTTTGAACCTGCTCGACTGGTCCATGCAGAACAAGAACCTTCTCTCCATCCGCGCCAAAGCCGTAAGCTACCGCCCTCTGCGCACATTCCCGACGGCCGAACGGGAACTCCTCAAGTACCTGCTGGTGTTCTTTCCGACGCTGCTGCTTATCGTAATCGCGCTTTTCGTCTACCGCCGGCAAAAACTCGTGCGGAGATTCCTGCCGCTGGCCTACGGGGAGCCCGGGAATGTTTAAGCGCCTGGGCGTCTTGGCCGCAATCCTCATCGCCTTGTGCCTGGCCATCTTCTACTTCTTCGCCCACGCTTGGGCGCCTCGGGGCAAGGTGCCTCTGGCCGAAATCGGCGAAACCGTAGACGCCATCGACATTTCCGGGCCTTCCGGCCCCATCGCCTTGCGCAAGACAGCGGGGGCTTGGACCATGACCGCTCCGGTCCAGGATCGCGCGGACTCCGAGGCTTGCCGCGAGCTCATCAAGAGCCTCTCGGGCCTCGCAGTGGGGGACGCCGTCGCCGAAAACCCGGCGTCCTATCCCGAATACGACATTCAGGAAGCCAGCGCCACGCGCGTGAGCCTTTCAGCGGGGAGCCCGCCCAAAAAGATCTTCGACGCCTACTTCGGGAAGACCGCCATCGGGTTCAACTCGATTTACCTGCGCTGGCCGGACAAAAAACCCGTCTACCTGGCCGAGGGCCTGAGCCGCTATATGGCGACCAAGACGGCCTCCGACTACCGCGATCGGGAAGTGTTCTCCGTACCGCAGGACTCCGCCGCCGCGATCACGGTCAACCTGGGCCGCCGCGTCTACGCCGTGGAAAAATCGAGTTCAGGCTGGATTTTCAAGTCGCCCAAGCGCGCGGCCCAGGAGGCGTCCAACCTCGTTGACGATCTCTACAGTCTGCGCATCGCGGGCTTCCCGCCCGCAACCGAGCCCGCAGCCCGGATGGGGTTTTCACGTCCGCTTTTAAGCGTCGAGGTCAGCGGCGCGGGGGAGAAAGAAGCGCTGGTTGTCGGGCGTCCGGTCAAGCCGACGATGAAGAAGCAGCCTCCGGCCTACGACTACGCGAAAGCTTCCGGCCGCGCTTCACCTTTCTACCTTAACGTCTACGACGTCAACGCCCTCCTGCACCGCCTGGTTCCGCCCGCGCGGACCGCGGCGAAGAAACCCCGCGGCTAACCGCTTGCGCGCCCTGGCCCAGCTATAGGACAATAGCCCACGCCATGCTCGTCCATCCCGACATCAATCCGGTCGCCTTTCGCATCGGCCCCCTGGAGGTCCACTGGTACGGGCTCATGTATCTCGCGGGCTTTTTGGGCTGCTGGAAGCTGGGCCTCATCCGAGCGGCCAAGGCCCACGTGCGCTGGCCGGCCGAGCGCGTGGCCGATCTCATGTCTTACGCCGTGGCCGGCGTGGTGCTGGGAGGGCGCCTAGGCTACATGATTTTCTACGCCTACTCGCCCGGCGGGCAATGGCTTGAGTGGCGCGATCCGCTCATGATCTTCCGCGTCTGGGACGGAGGAATGTCCTTCCACGGCGGACTCCTGGGCGTCATCGCCGCGATGCTGGTCTTCGCGCGCAAGCAAAAAATTTCCTTCTGGGACGTGGCCGATTTCGCCGCGGTTTTAACGCCCCTGGGGCTTTTCTTTGGGCGCATCGGCAACTTCATCAACGGCGAGCTCTGGGGCAAGCCGACACGTTTGCCCTGGGGCATGGTTTTTCAAAGCGCGCCCGACCGTCTGCCGCGCCACCCCAGCCAGCTCTATGAAGCGGCCTTGGAGGGTTTGGCGCTCCTGGGCATTCTCTGGTGGTTTGGCTCCAAGCCGCGCCCGCGCATGGCGGCGAGCGGCCTCTTCCTACTGGGCTACGGAGTGTTCCGCTTCCTCGTCGAGTTTGTCCGCGTGCCCGACCCTCAGTTCGGCTACTTAGCTTGGGGCTGGGTGACCATGGGGCAGATTCTCTGCGTGCCGATGATTGTTTCCGGCGCGCTCATCCTTGCGTTCGCCGCTCGGCGCCGCGCGCGAAGCTAACTTAAGGCTGCTCTTGCTCCGGGGCTGACGCGACCGTCGGCTGTTCGGCCTGCGGCGCCGTCTCCACGGCCGCGGGAGCGGGGGAACTAATCGGCGCGGGTCCGGCGCGCTTGGCCGTGGGCCGCCGCGGTTTCTTCTTCGTTGCGGGTTTGGCCGAAGGCTTTCCCGCTTTTTTAGCGGGCGTTTTGATCTTTTTGATCTTGGCGAGCTTATCCGCCTTGGCGCGCGCGGCTTCCGCTTCCTTGCGCGCGGCTTTAAACGCCTTCTTGGCTTGTTTGGCGGCCTTTCGCGCCTTCTTATAGCGGACCTTGGCTTGGTGCGCGGCCTCTTTGGCCGACTTCGCCCTAGCCTCGGCGCTCCGCGCTTTGGCTTCCGCCAAAACGGCCTGGGTCGAAGCCGTCTGCGCGGCGTTCTGGGTCATGCCTTCACTCATGGGAATACCTCTTGGGAAAAGCCGATTGGGGAACGGAGCTATTATACGATAAATCTCCGGT
>JAGWJU010000084.1 GCA_028865585.1 Elusimicrobiota bacterium
CCTTCAAGTAGCTCGCCTTGCCCCAATATTCCAGGGGCGCCATCGGCTCCAGATAATGCGACGGCAAACCCAGCCTCTGCGCGATGCCGGGAGTGAAGACCCCCTGGAAGGCGAGGTTATGGATGGTGATCGCGGTCTTGGTCCCGGTGAAAAATGGATCGGCGGCGTAGGCGGACTTCAGGAACGCGGGGATGAGAGCGGCGTGCCAGTCGTGCGCGTGGATCACGTCCGGCTTAAAGCCCAGGAGCTTGGCGGCCTCGAGCGACGCGCGCGCGTAGAAGGCGAAGCGCTCATCGTTGTCGTCCTCGCTGTAGGACGAGGCTTGGCCTTGGTAGGGGCCGCCGTGCCGGTCGTAGTAGCCGGGGTGATCGATGAGGACGATGTCCACGCCGTTGATTTTCGCGGCCAGGAGCCGCGCGGTCTCTACGCCCTCGCCCATGGGCACGGAAATCTCGCCCGCAGGCGCGAACTGGGCGCCGCCCAATTTCAGGCCGCGGTACTTGGGCAGCGCCAGCATCACCCGGTGGCCGCGCGCGGCCAAGCCCCGCGAGACCGCGTCGACCACGTCGGCCAGGCCCCCCGTCTTGATGAAGGGCACCGCCTCGGCGCCGGCGGTCAGGATATTTAAGCGGCGCCCGCCGTCGAAAATCTCAGAAGCTTTTTCGCCGGCCGAGGCCGACGCTCCCTTGCGCCCGGAAGCGGCGCTCGGGGCCAAATCGGAGGCTTCCGCGAGCGCGGCCCGCGGCGGCGCGCGCGGGGACGCGGAAGCGGAGACCTTCGCGGCGGGGACGGCGGCCGGAGTCTCGTGCGCGGGCGCGCCCTCAAGAGCCGCGGCGGGCGCCGGCAAAACGACGGGGACGGAGGCGGCGGCGCGCGCGGCCAATCGCCTGGGCGCGGCAACGGCGGCAACGGGCCTCGCGGCGGACGGCGGAAGCGGGGCGAACTCCGGCAAAGAAGCGCCGATGTCCGGGGCGAGCAGCGCGGAGTCGGGCCGGGTGGGCGCGGCGGGAATATCGAAGGAAGCCGGTTGCGAAATCTCAGGCGCGGCGGCGGTGTCTTCAGAAGCGGCGCGGGCCCTCGTCGCGGGAAGCGCCAGGCAAAGGCTCAACACGAACGCGAGAAACGCCATATAGGAATTGTAGGGCGCAGCGGCTATCGCCGACAGAGCATTCGGGCCCATAGTCGCGTGGGCCCTCCGGCACCCCGCAGAGCGGCGGGGCCCAGTCTTCCAATGCCCGAATGGCCCTGGCCTAAAAGCCCGCTCTGTGGCATAGTGTATAAGGATGACGAACCTGGAATTGCGGATCGCGAACCTTAAGAAAACCCTGGCTTGCGCGATCGCATTGGCGCTGGTCTTCTCCCTTGTTCCGCCGCCGTCCTGGTCCGGGCCAATCGCGGAAGACGGCGGCGTTCCGGCGGCGGACCTCGGCGGCGCTTCCGCCCTCCCGGGCGCGCTTCCCCAAATCGAAGGCGTCCAAGCGCTGCCCGGCGGTTTCTCCCAGCTTTCGCTTCCCTTCCCCGGCCAGACCTCACAGGAACAGGCGCCGAGCATCCAAGAGACCGCGGCCTCCGCGCCTAAAGAAAATGCCGCGGTTCCCTCAACCGCGGAGAGCCTGCCGCCGCCTGCCGCCGCGGCCAGCGGGCCCTCCGAAATCTCTTCGGATAAAACGCCGCCCCCGGCCGCGGAAGAGGGGGTCAAAGCCTTTCCCGCCGACCCTTCCGCCGAAGGCACGACCGCGCTCAACCCCGGCCCGCGCGAGGAGAAAATCCTCAAGCGCAACTTCGCCGAGCTCGAACAGGCTTTTGAGAGCGAAAGCACGCAAAAGCCGTCCGCCATCCCCGCCGCCGAACGCGCGCACATCATCGGCCGCGTGCGCCGCGCGCTCCACGCCCAATTGGACGCCATGCGCCACCTGGAGCCCGCCGACCGCCCCATTTTAAGCCAGGTCCGCGACGAGGGCGACGATTTGCTGAGCCACATTGCCCGCGACATGGCCGCGGGCAAAATCGACCCGCGCGGGTCCCTGCGCGCCGCGGCGGACGCCCCCCAGGCCGAGGCGAATGAGCGGGAGCTGCGCGTCGGCATCTATCCCGTGGCCGCCGACCCGTTCCAGTGGGGACATCTCCTCATCGGCCTGCGCGCCATCGCCGCTTTCGGCCTCGACAAGGTCGTCTACGTCCTGGCCGGCGACGATCCGCGCAAGCCCAGCATGACCCCTTCCGATTTCCGCCACCCCATGGGCCGCGCGGTCTTGGACGCCTTCGCCCCGTTCTTCGAGTATTCTCCCATCGCCTTGGGCACCAACCACGACGGCGAAACCAATTTATTCCGCATCCTCGCCTTGAACGCCGGGCGCCGCGTCAAAGCCTTCTACCTGGTCGGAGGCGACCACTATCGCTTGACGGACAAGAAAGGCAATCCCGACACGCTGCCCAAGCTGGAAAAGAACGCCGCCGACCCGGCCCTGGGCTTCGACCCCGCGCACCACTCCGTTGAGGCCATCTTCATCGCGCGCGACGGCGGCGAAGAGCACGTGCCGACCAAGATGCAGGTCCATTTCCTCCCGCCCATCCCTTTTGAGGCCTCCTCGACTCTGGTGCGCACCGGCAACCACGCCCTGATGCCCTACGCCGCCTCTGACTTCGTGCAGAGCCACCGCCCCGGGCTCTACAACGTGCCCGCGCGCGGGGAAAGCGCCGCGGCTCAAACGCCGCCGCAAACAGCGCCGGCGTCCACGCAATCCGCCCCCGCTCCGTCGTCCGCGAAGCGCTCCTTGAACTGGCGCGCGGCCGCGCCCAATGCCTTGACGCTCATGAATCTTTGCTCCGGCCTGCTCGCATTCGTCCTGGCCTCTCAGGGGCTCTTTGTCCCCGCCGCCCTGGCCGTCGGCGCGGCGGCGGTCTTCGACATGTTCGACGGACGCGTCGCCCGCATGCTCAAGGCTCAGAATCCCCTCGGCGTCGATTTGGACTCCCTGGCGGACGTGGTCTCTTTCGGCGCGGCCCCGGCTTTTTTAGTGTTTAAGGCGGCGCTCCTCCCCTCTTTCGGCTGGCTCGGCTTTCCCATCGCGGCGGCTTTCGCCGCGGCCGGCGCCTGGCGCCTGGCGCGCTTCAACGTCTCGGCCAAAGCTGAAAAAGACGCGCCCCACGACAACGCGCCCGCCGCGAAGAAGAGCGACTATTTCACCGGCATGCCTATTCCCGCCGGCGCCGGCGTCGTCGCGGTCGCGGCGCTCTTCCTCACCCACGCTCCGCTGGCCTTGGCGGCCCTCACCTTGATCGCGGCCGCGGCCATGGTGTCCCGTCTTCCTTATCCAGCCTTCAAGAAAGGCGGCGCGAAGGCGCTCCTGGTTCCGGCGGCCGCCGCGGCCGTCATCACGGCCCTGGGCTTTGTCTCGGGCCTGCAGACGCTCATTCCGCCCGCCATCGTCGGGCTCTACTTGCTCAGCGGGCCGCTCATCCGCGCCCTCGCCCCGTCAAAGTAGGCCGGACGGCCTTCAAGCGCGTTTTTTAAGGAAGGTTCGCCGCCGCGCCTTTTCCGTCGAAGGATCCCTGGCGAACCAGCCTCAGCGCGGCGGCGGCATGCGCGCCGAAGGAGGAATTGAGCCGGGACACCGCGGAAGGCGGGACGATTCCCCGCCATAAATCAAAATAACGCGTCAAAACCTGGAGCGCAGGCTTGCCGCGGACGCTCATGCTTTTATCCCCGGCTCCTTGCCCGCTGGCATCCGCCTCCCAATCCCACTGCAAAAACCCCGCGAACCATTTTTTCCGGCTGAAGACGTGCAGGAACGACTCCAAATACGCCGCCTGGACCTTGTCGTCGGCCCGCCCGAAATGGCTGTAGTCCCAAGGCTTCAGGTTGGCTCCCTTTTGGCTGGAGATCCCGATCTCCGTAAATAGAACGGGCTTGCCGAAGACGCCGCTTTCGGCTTCGATGAGAAGCTTGTAGGGCTGCCACGAGGCTTCCATCACTTTCTCGTTGTCGCCGCCCAGCACGGGGAAGTACCCATCGATGCCGATGTAATCGAGATCGCCCCAGAAGGGAATCCGGACGAAGTTGTAGCAATTGGCCGCGTAGGTGAGCGGCCCATGGTAGACGGAGCGCACGGCGGCGATGAGGCCGCGCCAGTCGCGGAGATGCGCCGGGCCGTCAACGTGCAGCAGTTCGGTCCCCACGACGAACAGGTCCGCGTGTTCTTGGGCGGCTATCGACGCGTAATGCAGAATCATCGCGCGATACCCCTTGAACCACGCCGCGTCGTCCCTCGGATCGATGTCCGAGCGCGGATTTCCGTCGTCCAAATCCACGTGCGGTTTGAGCGCCACCGAAAGCCCGAGGGCTTTGGCTTGGCGTATCGCGAAACGGACGGACTCATCGGACGGCGTGGACGCGGACGGTGCGAGGGAGGATGCGCGGGAGCCGTCCATGTACCACGTCGGCGTCACGGCAATCCAGCGCGCGCCGGTTCGGGCCAGGGCCTGGAGGCTTTGGCTCGCCGCCGGAGCTTCATAACAGTCCTTGCCCCAACAGGAAAAATTGAAGCCGAAAATGGACGGGGCCGCCCGCGCGGCGGGGGCTAGAACCAAACAGAGCGCCGCCGCGACGCTCGCGCGCCGCACTTTCGCACGGATATTCATGACGCCATCAAATCCTTAATTAGGAAGTATCGATATTTAAGTCCAGCTTCGAATGGGCATAGCAGGCCGTCTTTTGCCGCCTTTTGGCCCACAGTTTTTTGGGACTTTAGGCCTGATTAATGTTAAATTAGGCGTCATGGCTTTGAAGCGTCCCAAAGGCCCCGCCGGAATGCTCGTCGTGCTCGAGCACCGTTCGGAGGTTTTAAAAAGCAATCCCTGGGGCGACCCCCACGAGCGCAAGCTGGCCGTGTGGCTGCCGCCGGGCTACGAGGACAACCGCGGCCGGCGCTATCCCGTGCTCTACGATTTGGTGGGATTCACCGGCTCCGGGCTTTCCCACGTCGGCTGGAAGGCTTTCGGCGACAACGTGCCCGAGCGCGCGGCCAGGCTCATCCATGAAAAGAAGATGGGGCCGGTCATCTTCGTTTTTCCGGACTGCTTCACGGCCCTGGGCGGCAACCAGTACGTCAACTCCTCGGCCGTGGGCCGCTACGCGGACTACCTCACGCGCGAAATCATCCCCTTCGTGGACGCCAAGTTCCGCACGCTTTCCGACCGCCGCCACCGCGGCTGCTTCGGCAAATCCTCGGGCGGCTACGGCGCCATCATCCACGCCATGCAGTACGCCAAATACTGGGGCGCAATCGCGGATCACTCGGGCGACGCCTATTTCGACTTCGTCTACTGGAACGACTGGGCCAACACTTTGAACGAACTGGCCAAGCACCGCGCTTTCAAGCGCCGTTCCGGCCCCTACGATGCCCGCAAAGAAGCTTGGCGCGGAGGCCTCGCACAGGGTTTTGATGACGGGCGCATCAAGCGCTTCCTCCATCACGTCTGGAGCAAAGAAAAGGTCTCCGGCGCCGAGGGCCACGCCATCATGAACCTCTGCATGGCGGCCACCTACGACCCGGACCCCAAGGCGCCGCTGGGCTTCCGCGTGCCCTTCAACCTGGAGTCGGGCGAGGTTTTGCCCGAACGCTGGCGGCATTGGCAGTCGCACGATCCGATTCGCTTGGTCTCCCGCTACCGCCAGAGCCTCAAGTCCATGCGCGGCCTTTACCTCGACTGCGGCTGGCGGGACCAATACCACATCCATTACGGCATGCGCATCCTCTCGCAGAGGCTTTCCGAGGCCGGCATCCGCCACGTCTACGAGGAGTTCGACGACAACCACTCCGACGTCGACTACCGCATGGACAAGAGCCTGCCTTTCCTTTATAAAGCCCTGAGCTGAGCCGCCTCCTCCCGCATGAACATCGGCCCGTATTCGGTGACTCCGCGCATGTTCGAGTCGCTGGCCTTAAACGCCGCGGACTCCCTGCGCCTGATGCTTATGGGCTGGCCGAAGCAAGAGGGCGAGCCCGCGGACCTGGCCCGCGCGGCCCTGCGCGCCAATGCGCGGCAAGAGCTTTGGGCCGGCAGCGGACACTTCCACTTCATGTGGGCGGCGGACTTCGGAAAGTCCC
>JAGWJU010000003.1 GCA_028865585.1 Elusimicrobiota bacterium
TAAGGCCGCGCTGCCCTTTGCCGATGGGCGCGATGAGGTCCATGAGCCGCGTGGTGAGCTCCACGCGCTCGGTCTCAAGCGTGTAGCGCTTGTCCGGATGCAGCGGCGTCAGGTTGTCGAAGAACGGCCGATCTTTGACCGCCTCGGCGTCGATGTCGTTGATCTTTTTGACCTGCAGGAGCGCGAAGAAGCGCTCGCCGTCCTTGGGCGGGCGCACGAAGCCCGAAACCGTGTCGCCCTTGCGCAGGCCGAACTTCTTGATTTGCGAAGGCGAGATGTAGATGTCGTCCGGGCCGGGAAGATAGTTGTACTCCTGTGAGCGCAGGAAGCCGAAGCCGTCCGGAAGGATCTCCAGGACGCCCTCATCGTAAATCATGCCGTTGGCCTTGAGTTGCCCCTCTAAAATGCGGGCGATGATTTCCTGCTTGCGCAGGCCCGAGACGCCCTCCAACTTAAGGTCCTGCGCCATGGCCGAAAGCTGCGCCATGGTCATCTTGGAGAGCTGCGAGAGGTCCATCTGCCGGGCGGTCTCCGCGGTTGCGGGCGCCGGCGCGGCCTGCTGCGGCTGGTTCTGGGTCGTGCTGTCCATAAGGTTTTGTCTCCTGTCTATCGCGGACGGCGCCCGCCGCCTGCGGAGGCGATGAGCGCCATGGCCTTGTAATACTCCTGAACGGCCGCCAAAAATCTCTTCCGGTTTCCGGCGTTGGCGATGACGACATCCGCCAACGCGGCCTTGCGCGCCTCGGGCCACTGGGCCGACATGCGGCTCAGCGCTTGGCGGCGGCTCAGGCCGTCCCGGCGCACGATGCGTTCGATGCGCAGCGCCGAGGGCGCGCTTACGAACACCGCGGCGTCAAAGCGCCCCTGGTGCCTCCCCTCGAAAAGCAGAGGAACGTCCGCCACGGCCACCGTGCCCGGGCGGGCCGCTCCAAGCCGGCGCTCCATCTCGCGCAAAATCTCCGGGTGCGTGATGCGCTCGAGGCGGCGCCTAAGCCGCGGCGAGGAAAAAATCTTCGCCGCGAGCTTGCGGCGATCCAGACGGCCGCCCGCGTCTAGAACGGAGCCCCCGAACGCGGCGGCAATTTTCCGGTGCGCGAGCCGCCCCGGCCGGACCACGTCCCTCGCGACAGAGTCGGAGGAGACGGTCTTTGCCCCCAAACGGGCGAACTCGCGCAGGGCCAGGCTTTTTCCCGCTCCAGTTCCCCCCGTCAGGCCAATTCGCAGCGCTCGCATGAGCATCCTTGGAATTTCCTGTCGTCGTTCTAGTGGTTCGTCTTGTCGGAGTAGCGCCGCATGATTTCCCGTTCGTCCTCCGTCAAGGACTCAAGCCCGTTGGTCAAAATTTTGTCGAGAATCCGGTCCACATCGTCCATGGAGGCCGCTTCCGGAGGCCGCTTGGCGGCCTGGCGCGAGGGCGCCGTTTTTGTCCTCGGGGGCGCGGGGCGCGTGAATCGGATGAAGGGCTCTCCCCGGCTCACGCCCATAGCCGCCTTGGCCTTAATCTTCCAGATCCACCACCAGCGCAGGTAGACGTATCCCGTGATCATGCCTCCCAGGTGGGCAAAGTTGGCGATGCCCGGCCTCGATCCGGTCGCGCCGAAATAGAACTCCAGGATGCCGAAAAGAACCGCCATGTGGCTCGCCTTGATGGGAAAGAAAAACCATAGGTAGACCACGGCATCGGGGAAAAGCATGGCAAAAGCCACCAGAAGACCGAAAATAGATCCCGAAGCGCCGATGACGGGAACGACCGAATGAGGACTCATCGCCAAACTGGCCGCCGCCGCGCCCACGCCGCAGATGAAGTAGAACTTCAGGAACTCGCGGGTTCCCCACTGCGACTCGACCGGCACGCCGAACATCCAGAGCGCGAACATATTGAAGAGCAGGTGCCAGATTCCTCCGTGGATGAACAAATACGTGACCGGCTGCCACAGCCAGCGATCCTGCAGCACGCGCGAGGGGACCAGGCCGAAAAGGGTATAGAACTGCGGGCCGACCAGCTGCGTCAGGAGGAAAACCGCCACGTTCACGATAATGAGGCCCTTGACCGCGGGCGGCATGCCGCGGAAATCGATAGGAGAGTGCTCGAAGACGCGCGTCATGCCTTCAGAGCCTCCATGTCGCGCCAATTGGAGCCGGCCTTCACGTCCACGACCAGCGGCACCTCAAGCTTGGCCGCGCCCTCCATGATTTCGCGCATCTTCCCCGCAAAAGCCGCGGCCCCGGCCTCGGGCGCCTCGAACAAAAGTTCGTCGTGAATCTGCAAAATCATGCGCGCCTTGCTCCCCGCCCGCTCAAGCTCCTTGCCCACGGCCAGCATGGCCAGCTTGATGATGTCGGCCGAGCCGCCCTGAATGGGCGTATTGCGCGCGGCGCGTTCGCCGAACTGGCGCACGGCCGCGTTCTTGGCCGAGATCTCGGGGATGCGGCGCAGCCGGCCCAGGAAGGTGCGCACGGCGCCGGCCTTCCTGGCCTCCTCCTGATTTTTCTCGAACCAGCGCGCCACGCCGGAGTAACGCTCAAAATAACGCTTTATGATGGCCGCAGCCTCAGCCTGGGGGATTCCCAACTGGCCGGCCAAGCCGAAGGCCGTCTGGCCGTAAACGATGCCGAAATTGACCGCCTTGGCCTTGCGCCGCATGTCTGTGTCGACATTTTCCGGCGGAACATGGAACACCTCGCAGGCCGTGCGCAGGTGGACGTCCTCGCCCCGGGAAAAGGAGTCCTTTAAAACTTTATCGCCGGAAACATGGGCGAGAACGCGCAGGTCGATTTGGGAGTAGTCGGCCGAGACCAGCAGCCAACCCTTGGGCGCCACGAAGGCCCGGCGAATCTTCTGGCCCGACTCGGAGCGGACGGGGATGTTCTGCAGGTTGGGGTTGAGGCTGGAAAGCCGTCCCGTTTCCGCGCCGGTCTGATCGAAAGTCGTGTGAACGCGCCCGGTCTTGGAGTCGAGGCGCTGCAAAAGGCCCTCGACGTATGTGGACTGAAGCTTGGCGAGTTCCCGGTAGTCCAGGATTTTTTCCGCGATGGGATGGCGCACGGCCAACGCCTTGAGCGTCTCCTCGTCGGTCGAACGGCCGCCCTTGCCGGTCTTGTGCACGACCGGCAGCTGCAGCTTGTCGAAGAGAAGCGCCGCCAACTGCTTCGGGGAATTGACGTTGATGGGAGCGCCGGCCATGGAATCAAGCTCCCCCTGCAGCTCGGCGATGGCGGCGGAGAACTCCCTGCTTAAGCGGCGCAAGTAGGATTCATCGACCGCAACGCCCGCCTTCTCCATGCCGCGCAGAATGCGGACCAAGGGCAGCTCCAGGTCGCGGTAGAGCTCCAGAACCCCGGCCTCTTTCATCCGGCGCTCCAGTTCCGCGTCTTCGGCCAAGGCTCGGGCGGTCTTGCGCACCAGGGCCGCGGCAACATCTTCTCCCGCGACTGGCTTTTCCCTCGGAATATTCAGACAGTACGCGGCCAAACGCGCGTCAAACCAAGGCCCGGCCAAATCCAAGCCCAGGCCTTCCAAGGCGGAAAGAGTCTCCTTGATATCGTGGCCGCATTTGACGGCGCGTCCGCTCAAAAGAGCCTCCACCGTTTTGCGCTGGGAACGGATTTGCCCCAAGTCCAGAAGGCTGACGCCCTTGTCCGCCGCGCCCAAAGCCAAAAGCGGATCCTCGGGCCGGACCGCACCGACCGCGATCTTGGCGGAACGGGCCAAAGGCCGCGCCAAATTCTCGAAGTCGGCCAGCACGGGAGCGGGCGGGCCTTCCGCCGGTTCGGCCCGCGCGGCGGCGGGAATGATTTCCTTCAAAAGCGAGTTGAACTCGAGCGCCTTGAGCATGTCCGTGAGGCGCGCCGGCTCCGGCTCTGGCGGAAGGCAGTCCCCTGGTTTGACATTGACGGGCGCGTCGCGCCTGAGCTCAATGAGCTCCCGCGCCCGATTAATGTCCTTATCCGAGGCGATAAGCGCCTTGGCCGCCTTCGGCCCGATGGCCTTATCCCCGCCGCGCGCGGCGGCTAAAATCCCTTCCATATTTTTAAAGCGGCCCAAGAGCCTGGCCGCGCCCGCGGGCCCGATGCCCGGTACGCCGGGCACGTTGTCCGAAGAGTCCCCGACCAAGGACAGGTAATCCACCACGGCCCTGGGACCAACGCCCATCTTCTTCTCGATTTCCCCGGCGTCCATCCACAGATTGCGGCTGGGATTGAAAACCCGGATGCCGTCTCCCACCAGCTGCAGGGCGTCCTTATCTCCCGTGACTATGACGGACTCCAAGCCTTCGTCCGCGCCTCTTTGCGCCAGCGTCGCCATCAAATCGTCGGCCTCGAAACCCGGCGACTCCACGCAGACAAAGCCCATGGCCTCCGTCATTTCACGCGCCTTTTTGAGTTGGAGCACCAAGTCCTCGTCCGTCTTCTTGCGGGTGGCCTTATACTCCGAAAAGAGCTTGTGGCGGAAGGTCGGCCCCGGCGCGTCGAAGCAGACGGCGATGCGCTGCGGATTGTCCCGCTTCAAAATTTGCAGCAGCATGCGCGCGAAGCCGTAGAGCGCGCCCACGGGCTCGCCCTTAGAGTTGGAGAGCGGCGGCAGGGCATGATAAGCCCTATGCAAGAAGGCATGGGCGTCAATGAGGTAGAAACGGGGCTTCATTGGGATGGCGCCGACTGGGCCGGCGCCCGACCGTCGGGATTTGACTTAAAAACGGGGAGCCGCCGGCTTACTTGGCGACCAGAGAGTCCAGGGTTTTCTTAATCTCCGCCTTGGAATGGACTCCCACCATCTGCTCGATGACCTTGCCGTCCTTGAAGAAGAGCAGGGTGGGGATGGCCGAAATCTTGAACCGCGTGGCGGAGTTTGGGTGATCGTCGGTGTTGATCTTGGCGACGCGGATTTTGCCGGTATATTCCTTGGCGATTTCTTCAATGACGGGCGAGAGCATCCGGCACGGGCCGCACCAGGGCGCCCAGAAGTCGACCAAAACGGGGCTCTGGCTCTGCACGACTTCATTTTCGAAACTGTCGTCCGTCAAGTGAATTTCCGCCATGGTGTTCCTCTGAAAGTTCTGAGTGCGGGGAGTCCGCCGTGCGACAATTAAGATGATAGCAGGACTTGCCGGGGCTGTCAAGCCCGAGAAGAAACCAAGGCCTCAATTTCGGCCCAGAGCCGCTCCATGGTCACCGGTTTGGTCAAAAAGGACGACGCGCCGGCCACGATGCCGTCGATGCGGTCGCGCGGGTCGTTGTACTGCGGCGCGGCCGAGAGGAGAAGAATCGGCGTGCGGCGCAGACCCTCCCGGTGACGAAGCCGGCGGCATAAGTCGAAGCCGTGCATGTCGGGGAGTTGCGCGTCGATGACAATCAAGGACGGAGCGTGTCCATCCAAGAGCGCCATGGCTTCGGCGGCTGATCCGGCCGCGCGTGCCTCGATGCCTCTCAGGGACATCACATCCACGAAGGTCTCGCGGAAATGCGCGTCGTCCTCGACAATAAAAATGGAAACTTTAGCCGCGGTTTTCATAGCTTCAACCCATTATACGCCCGGCGCGGAGGTTATTCTCGGGCCCAAGGGCCCAATCGGGGACACGCAATCGGCCCAACCCTTTCTAGGCCTTTGGCCCGCCCGGGATGGGCTTCGGGCGGAAGACGACAAAGGGCTGGAGGACGGCCAGCACCGCGCAGACGCCCATCACGGCCATGACCACGCCCAACGCCAAGCCGGTCGCGAATTTCGCCATAATCAGGCCGAAAATCAAGTCGCCGGCCATGGTGAAAACCTGGCTGTAGACGCTCATCGCCGACCAAATCTTGGCTTGATCTTTCGGATAAGTCTTATTGAGCACGCCTTGCTGCAGGCTCGACCAGACCATGGCCGCGGGGCTCTGCAGGAAGGACGACAGAGTGAAGGCGCCCAGGGCCAGCCAAAGGTGCGAGGTCAGGAAAAGAGAGAGGCTCGCAACCCAGCCCAAGCCGGTCAAAACCGAGCTCCAGACCCCCTGTTTCTGCAGCGGGGTCAGGTCCGCGCCCAGTTTTTTGCCAAGCCAGCGATCCACGACGCTCTTGATCGATGAAATGGCGCCCGCAATCTTGGAAACCTTGCCCGCCCCGGGCGCGGCGGCGCTTTTGTTCTGGCGGGCGATGAAGATCGCGTCAAAAATGGTCGCACCCAAGTTTGTGGCGGTGAAGAAAAGCCCGAAAATCGCCGCGGAAGTCCCTAAAAAGCCGGCCAGCCAGTGGCCGATGAGCGGAGCATGAGAAATGAAGGCCGGCAAAACCACCGTGCCGATCTTGCCCAGATAGCTTGGGATGGCCAGGAAAAAAATGGCGTCGCCGATCAGCAGGGATGCGGTCGAAAACATCAAAGTCAGGCGCAGGAAGCGGTCGTGCCACAGGAGCTTGAAACCCCGCCGAATCTCGCCCAACATCTCCTTTTTCTCTTGGAGCGCCGCCGACCACGCCTTTGCGCTCAAGAGAGAATCGTGCAGGCGCTTCAGCGGCGACTTCGCGCTTTCGGCTCCGGCAACCGCATGCTGCGGATCCCGGTTGACAAGTTTCATCCCCCGATAAAGGAGAGCGGCGGCGACGGCGGCCAGACCGTAAACCCCGAAGGCCAGCGCGCTGCCGGAAGAGACGCCGAAGCGCGCGGTGGCCCAGGCGATGAAGGCTCCGGCGAATGCAGGGCCCACGACTCCCGCCAGGCTGACGATGAGGGCATTGGCGGCGTTGGCCTTGTTGTAGTAGGAAGGGTCGTCGCCCAAAAGCCGGTTGAAGCCGACGTTCGCGGCCAAGACGCCGGCGCTTTGAAGGAAGGACATGCCGACGAGAAGGCCGATAAGCGGCACGGTGGGGAAAAGGCCGCCGCTGTGGAAAAAAGCGAGAGCGAGAACCGGAACGGCAATCAGGAAAACGCCGCGGCCCAGGTAGGTCTTGAAGAGAAAGGACGACGTCTTTTTCTGATCGACCGAGGGCCCCATGATGACGTCCGCGCCCAGCTGCGAGCCGAAGCTGGCCGCGCGCACGACTCCCATGCGGCCGGAGAGCGCCTTGGTCGGCGCGACGAAGCCGGGAAGGGCCGTGGAATAGAACGTCGCGCCCTGGGTGATGATCACCTGGACCAGATTGAAGCGCCAAAACTCGCGGTTGCGGACTTGATCCGGGAATATGTGATAGAAGCGGCCCAGCCACGCCCGAACGTGCCGTAAAATTCCGCTCGGCGCGGGCTCGGTCCGTGAAGCTTCAACCGCGGGCGCGGCAGGAACCTGTCGGGTCTCCACGGCGTCCGAGTTTCTGGACAACGGCGCCAGAAGCCCTGGCCCGCGTTGCCCTCGGATCGATAAGGCTCCCTCCGCTCCGGAAACGGCTGGCGCTGAAGCGGCCTTGTGCCACGGCTTTGTTTCCGACAAAACACGCTCGTGAATCCGAGAGAAAACGGGAGACGCGTTGGAGCGCGCGGAGAGAGGAGGCGCCGTAAAGCGGACGGACGCCCGGTTGGACGGCGCTGACCGCCCGAACGAGGGTTTCTCAGCCGAAGCCGCGGATGGGCGCTCAACTTCCGCCTCGCCCGGCGGCAGGGTTTCTTGGGTCGGCCGCTCCGCCGAGCCAGCCGCCTTGGACGCGGAGCGCGGAGCGGCCGCAGCGCCTTCAGCCTGCGTTGTCTCGGGCGGTTCAGAAATTTCGGAAGCTTCGGACTGAGGCGCGGGAATCTCCGCGGGCAATCCATTTATATCCGCGGAAGCCCCCATGCCGTTTAAATCCGGCCCGGCCGACAGCGCCTCGGGAAGGGCTGCCGGGATCGAAAGGGCTTCGGCGCGTTCGGAGGCTCCTCCCGGCTCTGCCATCTCCCCAATCTGAGCGTAGCACGTCAAGCCCGGGGACAACAAAACGACGCAGAGCGCAAGGACGCCGGCAATTGCTTTCTTCATTCTCGAGAGACTATACACCGAAACGCGCACGGCCAAACAGAGCCAAAAGTCCTAGCGGGACCGGGGCAATAGTCCCACAAGGAAAGCCGCGGGAGCGGCGGGGCTTAGGGTTTTGCGGCGGGCTGCTGCTGGGCTTCGTCGAGAAGCTTCTGGGCCTCCCAAAGCTTGGCATAAACGCCATTCTTGCGCAGGAGTTCCTCATGAGTCCCCTGCTCCAGAATCGCGCCCTTGCCGAAAACGACAATTTTGTCTGCGGCCTGCACGGTGCTTAGGCGGTGCGCGACCATGACGACGGTCGTCTTTCCGCGCCGGGCCTCAAGCGTGTCCTGAATCTTTTGCTGCGTGACGCCGTCCAAGGCCGCGGTCGGTTCGTCCAAAATCATGATGTCCCAAGGATGCCCAGCGCTCAGGAAGAGCCGCGCCAAAAGCAGCTTCTGCTTCTGCCCGCCGGAGAGGTTCGCGCCCCGCTCGCCGACGCGGCTGTTGTAGCCCAGGCGCACGATGTCGTCGTGGATGCCGGCCTCCTCGGCCGCGGCCACGATGTCGTCGAAGGACGCGCCCGAACCCCAAGCAATGTTGTCCAGAATGCTCTTGGCCGGCGCGATCTCCGCGGAGGCGTCCTGGCCGAGGAGGATTTTCCGCGCCTCGACAATCTTCCCAGCGATGGCGGCGACGAGCGTTCTGTCGGTCTCGTCCCGCTGGCTTCCCAAGGGCATCACCTTGTCGGCCTCAGACCCGATGAGGGCCCGCAGGACTCTCTTGAAAATCTTGTTCGCCAGGGAGTGCCGTCCCGAATTGAAAATCTTGTGCTCCAAATCCTGCCCCGGAACGACGGCCTCGAGATTGTGTCCGTAGCCCATGCGCGCGATATCGTCATGGAAGCCCGCGGCTTTGGCCGCTTCCATCACCTGTTCCTCGGTCGCCTCCGGCTTGAAGTACTTGATGTTGTACGCCATGCTCTCGTCGAACGGCACCGGATCTTGGAGAATGGTGCCCACGCGGGAACGGAGATCCTTGATGTTGATCTCGGAGAGATCCCGCCCGTCGATGCGGACGCTGCCCTCCGTGGGCTTCAAAAGCCCCAGCATCAGGCGCGTCACGGTCGTCTTGCCGGAGCCGCTTTCGCCCACCAGGGCGATCATCTGCCCGGGCTTGGCGCTGAGCGTGATTTCCTTCAGAACCGGCTGGGACGGACGGTACCCGAAGCTGACGTGGTCGAAAGCGACGGCGCGGCCGCTGGAAGACGGCGGGAGAGGCGCCGCGTTCTCCCTATAGTCCTCTTCCTGGTCGGCCATGATCTTGTCGAACTTGGCCGCCGAGCCTTTCATGGACTTGAGCTGGACGTAGGTATCGCAGAGATCCTGCACCGCTTGGCGGGAGTAATTCGCCGCGAAATAGTAGAAGGTCGCCATGGGGATGGTGAAGACGCCCGCATGGACGGCCAGCGCCGCGGCGATGACCAGGCCCACCTGGACGAAATTGGTCAGCCCGCCCGAAAGCGCGCGGTAAGGCGCGTTGACCCGGGCCAGGGCCTCGCCGCCGTCGATATAGGTCTTGTGGCTAAAGTGGCGCGTGCGCTTGATTTCCCAGTCTTCCTTCCCGGCGGACTTAATGGTTTCGGAATTGACCTCGGTCTGCTCGATGTGGCTGGCGATGCGGGGCTTCAAGTCGCGGAAAAACCATTTATACGCCTCGCTGGAACGGTTGCCGTAAATGCTGCTGGGAAGGGCCAGGGCGAGAAAAAGCGTCGGAAGCAGGATCAGGCTCATCTGCCAGCTCGCGTAGAACATGACGGCAAGGCTGGGAATGAGCAGCGTGAGATCCTTGACCGTGTCGACCACCACCATGGTCGCCGTGCTCTGCACGTTGTAGATGGCGTCCGTTCCGGTCGAAATAACGTCGCCCACGGGGCGTGACTTATGCCAGGACAACGGCAATTTCGCCACGTGCTCGTAGAACAGATTGGAGAGCCCGGCCATCATGCGGTTTCCTATGTCGTACATGAAGCGGCTCAAGAAATAGTTGAGAACGGACATGGCCGCGTAGCTGGCCAGCATGACGCCGCCCCAGGCTAGGTACATGTGCAGAATCGCGGGGTGGGACGCGGCCGCCGCTGGCAACAGGTCCTTGAGGTGCTGGAACATGTTGCCGTAATACCTGGGCGGAATCAGGGACAGGGCCGAAGTTCCGATAGCCAGAATCGAGGCGGCCGCGAGCTGCTTCTTGACCTTGATGCCCGTATTGCCGATGCGGCCCCAGAACTTCGAGATCCAAACCAAGCTTTCTTTTATGGACTTCGCGATTTCGATCGTCTTGGCCGCCAGCGGCGATAGCCCGACCGCGGCGGTCGTGCCGGAGAAAGCGTAGAGCAAAAGGGATGCGTCGGATGACAAGGAACGTGCCGTAAAGTAAAGACCCGCGGACGCGGCCAAAAGCGCGCCCTGGCGCCAGAGAGCTTTCTTGGCGAAGTTGCCGATCTTGGGCTTGTGCGCCAGGAAAACGCCGCGAGCCGCGCCCGTCCCCGCGGCCAGAATTCCGGTCACGGCCAGCGGAACGTGCATCGCCCACGCCGTGGCGGTCGCGGCGAGTCCGCTCAAATAGACGATCATGCGCGGGTCCCTAAGGGTTTCCAGGAAATGCCGCGCCAGCACGCGCAAAGACGGCTTCCGCGCCCACAGCCCTCCCAAAGAATTCCGGCCCTTGGAGAAAGCCGGCTGCGGAACCTCGGCCGGCTGTTCCACATTCTCTGAGTTTGGGGAGGGAGCGGAAAGCGCGCCGGAACGCCCGGCGTTTCCGGTGGCCGCCGCGCCTTCGGCCGGGGACTTGGAGGCGACGGCGGCGCCGCGCTCCTCCTTGTTGGGAATGATTCCGTCGTAAAGGGCCTTTAAAAATTTGCGCTGGGCGTCCGCGCCATGAGCCGCGGCGACGGCCTTCTCCTGCTTGGCGATTCCCGAGGACTCGCCTTTCTCCGCAGCGGCCAAGGATTCCGTCCGCGCAAAAGCCTTTGCGCCTTGAGCCGCAGGGGCGGCCGCACCACCATCTTGCGGCAAAAGTGCGGCGGAAGGTCCTTGCTCAACCGCTTCGCGCGCTTCCGTGTTTTTTACGGACTCGGCAGAGGTCGCTTGTTCCGGCGCGGAAGACTCCCGGCCGGCGGCGCGCGCCGGAAGCGCCTGCGGCGCCCCCGCGGGCGCGCCCCCTCCAAGATCGAGAGCCGGATTGTCCTGGCCGGACAACGCAGGAATCTGAAGGTTGACGGGCACCGAGTTAAGCGCGGGGGCTCCCGCGCCGGGGATCCCGATGGAAGCCTCGACGGGAGTTCCCTCGGCTTCGACGGGGCCGGCGAAAGCCGTGTAGCAGGACAAGCCGGGAGAGAAAAGAACGACAAGGGCGGCAAGAACGCAGGCCAGACTTTGGCGCCAGATCCGGACTTTAGTTGTGTTCATCAGTAAACATGGGCCTTACGACTTTTTGCCTTTCTTTGTCTTACGGATGGAAGCAGCCTTCTTTTTTCCGCGGCTCTTGGACGCGGCGGCCGCGCGCGCAGGCTTGGCGCCCGGAAGCGGCACGCCCCACGACTTGCGGATGCGCCGAAGAATGCTCTTCATCGACTTCTCGAAGCGCATGCGGCTCCACTCATTGAGCGCGGGCCCTTTGGCCCCGGTGGGATACACGAATCGCACCGCAACCTTGGTCACGGGCTTTAGATTTTCGGACGAGCCGTAGTTCGTGGACATCTTCTGCCACGCTTGACGGGCGACCCACTCGTAGAGCTGGGGCTGAACGTCCTTGTCGATCTTGTGGTTGGTCGGGGTTTTGCCGGTCTTGAAGTCCACGATGACGACCTCCAGGCCCTCGGGCGTTTCCCGGGCCGCGGCGAAGTCGTAGACCAAGCGGAAGATGTCGCGGTACTCAGGATTAGATCCCTTGTAGCGCTGGACCACGAAAATATTGGGCAGCTCCGTGCCCAGGACGATGGGGTAATCCTTCACGATGGCCGCAACCGCCTCATGCATCGGCCGCAAGCGGCCAATGTCCTCATAGTAGGCCGCCATGGTCTGACCCGGAGGCAGATCCAGCATTTTTGCTTCGTAGCGAATGGTCTCATCCCAGATGTTCTTGGCTTGGGCGACGAGCGCCTCGGCGTCCGGGAAGACCCCGTCCGCGCGGTAGCGCCAAATCGCCCAATTGAAAGCGGAGTGCATCACGTGGCCAAGAAACATTTCCACGGTCTCGCGCCGGCCGCCGGAGCGGTCGCGGTGCTGGAGGAAAGAAGAGATCATGGACGCGGAGGCGGCCATATCTCCGGGTTTATTGTGGCGGTATTCCGGGAGAAGCGACGACAAAGCCATGTCCGCGAGGGCCTCGCCGTCCAGGCTCGAACCCATGGTCGCCGGCTGGAGCGCGCCTTTAGTCGCGTCTAAGATTCTCGGATCGCGGCTGATGACCATCATGTCGCTCGGATTAATGTAGAGCTGCTGCCGGTCGCGCAACTGGGATAAAACGACGGAAACGGCGCTGCCCGCGTCCAGGGGGCGCAAAACCACAAGGGGGGCCCCTTTGCGTCCGTCCATGACGCTTGCTCGGTAGCGTTCAGCGGGAAGTCCGAGCCCCTGCAGGGCCTCTTTATAGCGCGCCTCAAACGCCTCAGGCTCCTCGCCGGCGGGAACCGCGACGGCGAACGCGTCGGGCCGGTTGATTTCCGGCTTGAACACGCCTTCCTGTTGAGCCGCCACATCCATAAGCTCCCGTTGGCTGACGCTGAAGCGCGGCATTGGTATCTCTTTCGCGAAGCGCCCGTCATAGGACGCCAGAACATTGCCACCGTCCGCCATGGTCACCAGTTTGTAGCGATGAAGCTTGTCGTTTTGGCGCGGGCTCAAGCGCTTAGTGATGATTTCCTCCGCCGAATCGGGGCCCGTGAGCGGCTTGTCCGTGGTCAGGATGAAATAGACCCCCGCGTTCATGAGTTTATTCATGTCCTCGATGATCTCCGGGGACAATCCTCCCGGAAAAAGGCTTAAATCCAAAATCACGGTTTTTGGCAAAACCCTGGACGCTTCGGCGAGGGCCGGGGGAATCTCATAATTGCGACGCTCAACCGACTCTCCAAAAGCGTCGTCGAGCTTATTATCGGCGATTTTTTCTTTAGCCTCGCCGAAGGGCATGAAATGCACGATGCGCACGCTGGACTCAAGACCGACGGGCTTGCTGGCTTTGCGCGCGGCCAAATCCTCCATCAGACGCTTGCGAAGCTGCGCGATCCCGTGACGGCGCAGGAAATCCTTGGAGTAGACTCCCGACAAATCGGACTTGGTGAGCTTTTTTATGCTCTTAGTCGAAGCGCCCTGCACCCTGGAGACGAACAGCGTGTGGCTGCCGGACCGGACGTTGATCTTCGCTCCGCGGCGGAAGCGGCTCCAGTGCCAGCGCCGTCCGGAAGTGTCCATCAGGCGGATGGTTGAAAAAACGGACGACGCCTCCAGAGTCTTCTTATCATGGCGGCTGAAGTACACGTCGAGGGTTTCCGCCGCTGCGGCGCCCTCGTCAACGGCGGCATTCTCCATGGAAGCGCCTTGCCGCCCCCCTCCATCATAGAGGGCCAGCGCCGACTGCCGTTCGCCGGGCTTGCCGCTTTCCACGCCTGCCGCCATGACTCCGAGCTCGGCCCGAGCGCCAGCGCGGCGGGGCTTCTTTGTCATGGCCGCCCGGGAAGAGCCGCCCAAAACCAGAGAAGACGCCGCCGCGGACGGCATCGCGGACGCAGCAGGATTTGGCGTCGCGTCGCGGTCAATCGCAGAAGCGGGAGAAGCGGCCTTCGTAGCCTCAAGCCCCCGAATCGCCGCTTTCGCCGCCGGAACGGGAAGAGAAGGAACGGCTCCAGGCAGGCCGCCCGGCATTGCTTCCTGCCCCAAGCCGGCCGTCAGGGCCTGCTCAGCGCCAAGTTGGGCTGGAAAAGCGGGGATGGACTCGACAGAGGCCGGCGCCTCGTCTACGGCCAGGGGAGCCTCCTCCGGAGCGGCGCGAAGGCTTCCGGACAAAAGCGTCAGCGCGGCGGCAATCCAGAGGCTGCGCTTCATGGACGCTCTCATTTGCCCGCGCCCGTCTTCACCACGCGGGCCGCAACGTTGGCCTTGCGCGATCGGGCCGCTTTTTGGGCCCGGCGGGTCGTGGCTTTCTTCTTGTCCCAGTCGGTCTTGGAAACTCCTTTCTCCTGATCGCTGTAATACGCCTCATAATCCGGATCCGCTTCCATTCTTTCAATGGAACTCGTGATCCGCTGGGCGATAGGACCCTGCGCGACGCCGCCCTCTTCCCGGCTGTGCAGAAACTCTTCCGGATCGAACGTCCAGGTGCGGTGCCCGGAGCGGTACTCGATTTGAACTTTGAGCTTCGCGATCACGGGGCCGTCGGGAGCGCCCATATGCCACTTGCCGTCCGGACCCATGCGGGCGTCGCCCTGCAAAAGAGCCATGGCCATAATCTGGGCGTAGAGTTCTTCCCCGTCTCCGAACGACTCCTTGCCGGTTCGGTAGGCGTAGGCTTCGAGAACCCGGCCTTGGGCCGTGTCCCTCCACATCGTTCTGGGAACACGCGTGTGAATCTTATACTCGCGCCCGGTCGCCGCCGAGCGGAAATTGACGCTCACGCCGCTGTTCCAGTCGGTCTTAAGCCGCAGAAGGTGCGCGCGGATGTCCGCCGCGGCCACGGAGTAATCGTGAAGCTCGCGCAGGTAGAAGTTGATCAAGTAGCTGTTGGCGTATTCCAAATATCCGCGCTGGCGCGACTTCCACGCCTTGGTGTGCATGACCTTAAGAAGGCCTTGATCCACGAACACGCCGTACTTGAGGGGCATGTACCACATCTGGCGCAGCCGCGCCTCGGCCGCGGAAAGGTTCGTCATAGCGTGATTGCCGCGGTTGATTTGCTCGTAAAGGAATGCCATCAGCTGGTTGATGACGCCGCCGGTGTAGCGCCCGAAATCCTTGTCCACGGCGCCCGACGATCCCCGGCCCAATGAGCCGCCGCCGGAGAACCCGCCCTCATCGTCCGGACCTCTCATCCGGTGCCGAGGCTCCCAATACTCCACGAACTGCCGGAGCTTGCCCAGCTTAACCGAGACGCCTGGCAGCTGATTATCCTTGAGCACGGCGCCC
Source organism: Elusimicrobiota bacterium (assembly GCA_028865585.1). GTDB lineage: Bacteria > Elusimicrobiota > Elusimicrobia > UBA1565 > UBA9628 > JAGWJU01. The sequence continues at coordinate 15,068 of JAGWJU010000003.1, forward strand.
AGGAAAGCGTCGAGGTCTCCGGCCGACTTCACGACCTGGACGTCGGCGGCCGCCGGAAAGCGCGCGGCGACGCCGGATTTCGACCGGGCGGCCAAAACCAAAAACTTGTCCGCCTTCGCCGCGAGATTTTCCTCGGCGAAACGTTCATCCAGAGCGCGATAAATCCTGGGCAGCGCCGCGGATAGCGGCATCGCGGAAAGGACCATCTGCCGGATCTCAGTAGCGGAGGAGCGCAAACGATAAGGAAGTCCGGCGCCGGACAAGGCGCGGTTAAAGCGGGACAAAACGTCCTTCCTCATAACGGCGGCCTTGGCCGCGGACATTTTCGCCGGGAGCTCAAGGGCGTAGGCTAAGGGATGCTTGGCGTCGGGGAGGAACTCTCCCTTTAGTGCCGCGTTTTTAGGAAGGGCCTTATTCAACTTATCGGCGATCCCCCGGATCATGGAGACGGCTTTCTCGTTCAAACCGGGCTGGTCGTCGATGAGAGATTTGGGATTTTCCGCGCGGCTCGCCACGGAAATCTTCGCGCCGCCGTAGGAGGCGATAATGAGGGGATTGGTCTGCCGGTTTCTCATCCGGGAGACGAGAATGGTCTCCGCCGAATCGGTCCCCTTAAGCGGACGCTGGGTCATGAATACGACGTGGACGCCGGCGTCGAGCAGTTTCTCAATGGAAGCGACCGTCTTTTCGGACACCGGCCCGGAGAAACCGTCTTCGATGAACACGACGCGGGGATAAAACTTGCGCAGGCCTTCCGCAACGACCGGGTCAACGGCCTTAAGCGCCTCGGAGCCGTCAAAGCCCGCCTCCAGGGCCGCGCCGGTCGCGCCAGCCCCGGCGTTCGTGCCCTTGGCTCCGGAAACGGCGGCGGCGATATGGGAAATTTCGACTTTCGCGGACAGCTCCGGGCGGGCCGTCGCCGCGCCGGCCTGAACCGGGGTCGCGGCCTCGCGCGCGGCCGTTTCCGCGGGAGTTTCGATGCGCGCCGGGGCGGGCGCCGCTTCGACGGCCTCGACGGCGGAAGGCGCGGCGGGCCTTGCGGCCGCGGCCTCGGGAAGTCCGGGAAGCGCTGCGGCGCGACCCGGGTCAGCCGGATCCTGGATTAAGGAAAAATCTTGGGCGCCAGGAAGGGTCGCAAGCGGCGCCAGGGGCATGTTCTCGACGGCCTCGGCGGGAACCGCGTTCTCCGCGCTCATCGGCGCGCCCGACTCGCCTCCTATTTCAGCGCTCCACCCCCAGCCGCAAAACAGAACCGCCGCGAAAAGTGTTCCCTGCACCGCCGCGAGCTTCTTAAGGCGCATGTGCTCCCCCTTGAATTGGCGTCTGCTTCGCGTGTCATTATAGCGGCAGGGCTTGCGCGCCTTGAGGGTCAAAGGACCCATCGGAGGCAAGGTAATGGGCCCACGGATCGCTGGGCCCTAGGGCTCAGAGTGGTCCTTGCGGAACGCCGCCCATAAGCCGCGATAGGCGGGGCTGCTCTCCATGAGCTCGGCATGGGTGCCGGAGGCGACGATGCGGCCCTTGTTCATCACGTAAATCCGATCGGCGTTGACGATGGTGGGCAGGTTGTGGGCGACGACGATGGTCGTCGGGCGCCCGAAGCCGTCGCCGCCGCGCAGACCGTCGATGGCGGCCTGGACGTCCCGTTCGGTCGATTTGTCCAGCGCCGCGGTGGCCTCATCAAGGATGAGGATGCGCGACTTTCTCAGCAACGCCCGGACAATGGCCACACGCTGGGCTTGGCCGCCGGAAAGCTGGTTGCCCCCCTCGCCGACGCGCGTGTTGAGACCCTCGGGCATATCCTTATAGAACTCGGCGCGCGCCGCGCGGATGGCGGCCATCAGTTCCTGTTCCGTCACCCCTTTGGTTCCGTAGAGCATGTTATAGCGCAAGCTCTCGTCAAAGGTGGGCGGATCCTGGGGAATGACCGACAAGGCGTCGCTCAAACTCCGAAGGCGCGTCTTGCCGACGTCCTGGCCGTCGATGAGAATACGCCCCGACTGAGGTTCCCACAAGCGCTGAAGGAGGTTCAAAATCGTGCTCTTGCCGGATCCTGATTCGCCGACGAACGCGATGGTCTCCCCGGGTTTGGCCTCAAAAGAGACGCCGTCGAGCGCGTTGCCCCCTTGGGCGTTGTAGCGGAAGCCGACATCCTCGAAGCGCACGTCCCCGCCGCCCGTCGGCAGAGGCGCGGCGTCCGCCGCGTCGGCAGCGCCGGAGCCCCTCACCAGCCAGCGGCGCGCGACCTTGGTCTCCCCGTGCATGGTCTTGTAGTTCATCCAGGTCTGGGATAAGCCGGTCAAGCCGTCCTTGATGAGCCCGGCGTAAAAGGTCATCGCGGCGATTTTTCCGATGGAGAAGCCCCAGCCCGATCCGAAAGATAGGGCGCCCGCCATGAACAAGGCGCCAAGGATGTAGATCAAATTCTTCGTGGCGAACGTGGTAAAAGCGTCGGTCAAAACCGCGGAGTAGGCCATGGGCGCGGCCTGCTTGACGCCAACGTCGGCCAGGGCCTTCATTTTTGCGCCCAGCCTGGCGGCCTCATGCTCCTCCTGACCAAAGGCCTTGACGGTCTGGATGTTCTCAAAGGACTCCTGGCTGGCACGGCCCACCTCCGCCCGGTTGCGGCTGAAGAGCGTATAGAGCCGCTCCGATTTTTGTCCGGCCCAGCCGTTGACGATGCCCAGGATCGGAACCATGGCCAGCACCACGGTTCCGACGAGCCAGCTGGTGCGCATGAGCAGGACGGTGCTCAATCCCGCCTTGAGCAGGCAGGAGATGATGGGAAAGCGAATCGCCGTGTTCTTGGCGACCAAGCTGTTCACGTCGTTGGTGATGCGCGCGGCCAGCGCCCCGGAGTTGTGCTCCTTTTCCATATGAAAGGACATTTCCCGCCGGTGGAGCTTCTCGAACAGCGCGGCGCTCAAATCAAATTTAAGCCAGGACTGGAGGGCGTTGTTTAGGTAGACGCTCTTGGGCTGGACGTAGAGGCGCGCGAGAAAGGCCCCGGCGACCACCGCGATCCAAATCCCCAAAACCGCGCCGGAAGACAGCGCCCCGGCCCCAAGGACGGACGCCGCGGCGTCCAAAAGGGATCCGGTCGCCTTGGACAAGACAACGGTTAGGATCGCGTCGGTGGTCAAGAGCGCTACGACGGCGAAAATCTTTTTGCGGTAGGGCTTAAGGTACGGTTTAACCTCGCTGTCGCCGCCCGCAAGCCGGCGCGCGGCGGACGCCAAGCGCAAAACGATCCGGCGCACCGCTTGAGTTTTCCGGCGCGCAAACGAAGCCATCGTGCGGCCGCGACGCCGCACGGACGCCAAGGACGGCGCCCCGGTGCCCGCGCTCTCCCGCTCCGCCGAAGAAACGTCCTTCGGCGCAGAGGGTGCGGAGCCGTCGCCTTCGGCGTAGGCGTCGGCGCGGGTGGCGGGCGCGTCGTAGCCTCCGTCTTTCCAAAGACGCGCATAAATTCCTCCGGCCACGAGCAGCTGCTCGTGGGTTCCCCGCTCCACGATGCGGCCGCGGTCCATGACCAAAATCCGGTCCGCGTGGCGGATGGTGGTCAGGCGATGGGCGATGACGACGACGGTGGGCCTGCGCCCATCCGCCCCCTGGGCCATCCGCTCCAGGGCGTCTTGAACCACGTTTTCGGATGGACCGTCCAGCTTCGCCGTGGCCTCGTCCAAAATGAGCAAAGGCGCGTCGCGCAGCATGGCGCGCACGATGCCGATGCGCTGGCGCTCGCCGCCTGAAAGCCGCGAACCGCCCTCCGCCACCGGCGTCCGCAGGCCTTCGGGAAAACGGGCTTTATCGAAAATAAAGTCGGCTTTGGCCATGCGGATGGCGCGGTCCAGCCGCTCTTTTTGCTCGGGCGTCAGCTCGCTTTCCTTTGAGGCGTTGAAGCTTCCGTAAGTCATGTTGTAGAGCGCCGTGTCGTTGAAGAGCCGGGTGTCTTGCTGGACCACGGCCACATGGTTTAAGTAGGAGAGGCGATTAAGCCCGCGCAAATCACGCCCATCGATGAGGATGCGGCCGCGGCCGACGTCCCAAAGCCGCAGAAGAAGCTTCGCAATGGTGCTCTTCCCCGCGCCCGTAGTTCCCACAATGGCCACGGTCTCGCCGGGGCGGGCATGAAAGCTCACATCGTTGAGCGCGGGACCGTCCTGGCCCCCGGCGTAGGAAAAGCCGACGTTCTCGAAACGCACGTCGCCGTCAAATGAAGCGAGCTTTTCCGCGTCAGGCGCGTCTTTAATGGCAGGTTCGCGGTTCAAATACCCGCGCACGATCTCCGACGCTCCGTCATACTGCTTGAAGCGGAGATAGTCGTTGGTGAGCTGGCTGGCGCCCACGCTGGCGTATCCCGCGTAAGTCGCCATCTGCGTGATGCCGCCGAAGGTGATGGGCTTGACCGCGCGTCCAAGGCGCCCCGAGAGCCCAAGACCTCCCAGCAGGAAAACGAACTGCTGGGTGAAAAATCCCATAATGAGCCCCAGCCGGGAGAGCTTGCTCTGGATGCGCGCCTGCGCCACGCCCAAATCCATAATCTCTCGGGCCTTCTCCCTGAAGCGCTCCATCTCCAAGTCGAGGGAGGACAAAATCTTCACCGCGCGAACCTGCCGCAGGCTTTCCTGCGAGCGTTGGGTGAGCTCCGCTTGGCGGCTGGTCTGCTCAAAGTTGAGATTGTTCAGTTCGCGGCCGTAGCGTCCCATGAGGATGGCCGCCGGCAGGGCGACGGCGGCGACCGCCGCGCTGATAAGAAGGCTTTGGGAGATGAGAAGGGTCCCTCCGACCACGAGCATGACGGCGCCCATCGGCCAATCCATGGGCGTGCTTATGTTCTTGAAGGACAGGAAGTTGGTGTCGTTCAAAATGCGGCTGGCCAAGGCGCTGGATTCCTGTTTTTTCTCCAAATGGAACGCCATCTCCTGCTGGCCGAACTTGCGCGCCAAGGCCACACGGTAATGATACGTGCCGCGCAAGCCCAAGACGCGGTAGAGATACGTGAAGAACCAGCTCGCCGCCGCCGCTCCGATCGACAGGACTACGGATGCGCCCACAAGCCACCACAAATGCGCCAGGGCCGCGCCGTTGCTGGAGGCCGTACGCGCGGCGTCTAGAAGCGCGCCGATGACCGCGGCCGTGGCCAACGGCAGGGCGGCGTCGGCCACCCCCAAACCTGCGGCAACCAATCGTTGACCCCGAAGAGACTTCGTCGTCCAAACCAGCGCCGGATCGCCGAATAAAAATTCGCGCGTCTTGGCCGCGACATGCCGGGAAAGACGCGCCGCCGCGCGCATCGGCCCGAAAATCCGCAGTCTTGAAAAAAGCGCCTCAGGCCGGGAAGCCGCTTCGGCCGACGGAATGCCCGGAACCGGCTCCGCATCAGCCTCGGTTTTTAAATTCGCGTCCGGATGCAGACCGGGCGCCGAATTCATCCGCGCGGAATCCGCCGGTTCCGCGGGAAGCGCCCCAGGCACGGCGCTCCCGCCGAGGGCCGCCGCGTCAAAAACGCTCTCGGACTCTGCCTTCAGAAAAGGCGCCGGGGCGCGCGGCGCCGTCAGCCGCTTGACGGCTCCGGCGATCTTTTTCAGCCGCGAAATCGCGCGGGGCTCCGCGGCCGCTTTGGTCGGCGCGCGTTCCGGCGTCAGGGCCGCCTTGTTGGAAGAAGAAGCCGGGCGGCTTTTTTCAGCAGGAAGCGCCTTTGCTTGCTCTTCAAGTGCGGCGGCGTTCGGCGCCGCTTTTTCGTCGCGAACGGAGGCGCGGGGCCGATCTTCTTCTCTGGAGGACGCCTCAGGTTCGGCGGAGGGCTCCGCCGACGCGGCGTTCAAAAGCGGGGAAGGCCCTTCTCCGGCCCGCGCGGGAAGCTGAGTTTCTCCCGCTCCAGAGAGAATTTCCGACGCCGGGGAAAGGCCGGAAAAATTTTCCGCGGCGCCCGCGGGCAGCGACCACGCGCCCGCCTCGGCGGGCGCGTCCGCGGAAAACTCAGCACCCAGCGCCTGATAACAAGGCAGGCCGGGGGTCAGCGCCAGAAGCGCTGCAGCAAGCGCGCACGCGATCGCTTTTTTAAGAGTCATGGTTTTTCTCGGCATTTTCCGCTCGAGAATTAATATTAAGATTACGCAGGCGGGGAGAAGAGTGTCTAAAGGCCTAAAAGCGCGCGGCAAAAGTCCCAGGTTCGGACGCCCTAATGCATGAAAATAGGCTGGGAGGCCCCGGAACCCAGGGGCGCGGTTGAGCGCGGGCCGAGAATTCCATCGGCCTCTTTGTTCCGGCGCTTTATTCCGATATGAAACGGCAGCGAAATGCCGGCTTGAAGAATCCAGACCTTCCCGCTTTCTGGCCCAGCCGCCTCGATTTCCCCCTCGGCGAAGTAGTCAATCCAAGAGTGGACCCACTGCCAGCCCAAAAGTCCCCGCGCCTGATCCGGAGTAACCCTGGAGAAGCCCTCCCCGGACACGGGCGTAAACAAATTAGGATCGCCATTATCCGACAGACCCGCGGAAACCGAGCCGATGGCGTGGTTGTATCCCAATCCGACGAAGGGAATCCAATTTCCGTATTGCTGGCTAACGACGAAATTCAAACCGTAACTGGCCACGCTCCAGCGCAGGTTTCCGCTGAGATTGTTGTCGATGCCAATGCTTCCTCCCGTTCCGGTTTCCACGCTGACCGGCAGGGTTTCGTGGAAGCTGAAGCGCCCGAAGACGTAGTTGTAATCCGCGCTGATGGTCACCATGGGATCCCCGTCTCTGCCGAGAAAATGCTTGCGCAGGTCCGCGCCCAATGAATTGCTTTGGCCTTGGCCGTACAGGCTGCCGGAAAGCCTGTAGCCTGGCGGCGTGGTCATGTCCGCGACGCGCAGGGCGAAGTCGCAGCGGTGGGGAAGCCCGGCGCGCAAGTGCATCACGAGATTGGGGAAAAGGACATGCGACGGGAAAAAGCTTGCGGCATTGATATTCTCATTGGTCAGCGCCGGCGTGGCTGGAAACCTGGCGGTGTCGAGCGGCAGGAAGCCGGCGCCCAAGCTGATGTCGGGCTGGAGCCGCCGATCCTTGACCTCTCGCGGCGGATCGAATGTCTCCCCGGCGTTGAAGGCCAAGCCCAGCGCGATATTTCGGCTCAGCCACTGGCTGATGTTGGCGAAATCAGTGTTCATGTCCGGATTGGCAGGAAAGGCGCCTGCCGCCTCGGCGGCGAGGAAGGAAAGCGCTAAAAAAAGAGCGCCCGCCCGGAGCGGGATCCGCAGGCGCCGAACGGCGGCCGGATCACCGGGCAAGGGATTTTTCCCGGCCTGAGTTCCAGAAATAAGCTTGGATGCGGCGCTCGAAAGACAGCATCGTGCGCCGCGGCGCGGGAGAAAACGCCCGGAGGCGGTCGGCCGCTTCGCCCGACGGAGCGGAGCCGGCAGCAGGAGCGAACGTCTTCTTCATCTTCTTATGCATGGGCTGAACCAATGATCGGCTCATGATAACATTCGCCCTTGGCGCGGGCATGGGCCGGAGGTCCCAAAAATCACGCGGCAAAAGGCCTAGCGCGACGGACCCGCTGGGCTCAGCGGCCCAATTCGAGGCGCTGGGCCAGGAACTCAGGAAGTCCGGCACGGCGTATTTTGGCTTGGACGGCCGCCACGTCGTAGGACAAGCGGGCGACGCGGAAGGATCCAGTACCGGAATCGTAAAGGGCGCAGCAGGCGCGAGGGTCGTGATCCCGCGGCTGGCCCACGGAACCGGGATTGAAGGCCGCGGCCGCGCTGCGCGGAGCCACACGAACCTCCTGGCCGTCCTCCAGCATGGACATCTCGGCCTCGCCGCCGGGCACGGGCCTAAAGCAGAGCGGCATGTGGCTGTGTCCCACGAATAGGGGCCATGTCTTGACCAACCCTAGGCTCTGTTTGTACTGGAGAACGCTCAGGAAATATTCGTCCGCGGGTTTTCGCGGCGTGCCGTGCGCCAGGGTCCACTCGGGGCCGTCCATCCTCGGGCGCAGGGAAGAGAGATAACGCAGAGAATCCGGAGAAAGCTCCCGTCGCGTCCAAGAGATCGCATCGCGCGCGTAGGCGTTGAACCACCCGGGGTCCATGCGCCCGGCCGCGGCCAGATCGTGGTTGCCGCAAACGGCGGAGAGGTTTGGGAGGCTCCGCACCATTTCAAGGCACTCGTTGGGGTTGGGGCCGTAGCCGACCAAATCGCCGCAACAAAGGTGCGCCTGGGCTCCCGAGGATTTAAAAAATTCAATGACCCGCTCCAGAGCCTCGAGATTGGAGTGGATGTCCGAAAAAACGCCGTAGAGCATCCCTGAATCTCGAAACCGGGCGCCTAGGCCCGGGCCGGATCCGAAGAAGGCGCCGCAGGAACGGCGGGCGCGGCGGAGGGCTTGCGGCGCAAGTCCACGGACACGATCTGGCTTACGCCCATCTCTTCCATGGTCACGCCGTAGATCACGTCGGCGGCCTCCATGGTGCGCTTGTTGTGACTGACGATGAGGAACTGCGTGCGCTCCTCAAACTCCTTGAGAAGCTGCCCGAAGCGCTCCACGTTGGCGTCGTCCAGGGCCGCGTCGGCCTCATCCATCATGCAGAACGGGGAGGGTTTGACCAGGAAGAAGGCGAAAAGCAACGCGATGGCCGTGAGCGTTTTCTCTCCGCCCGAAAGAAGCGTGATATTCTGGAGGCGTTTTCCCGGCGGCTGGGCCATAATCTCAATGCCGGATTCGAGCATATTTTCCGGATCGCTCAAGACCAAGTCCGCCTCGCCGCCCTCGAAAAGAACGGAGAAAAGCCGGCGGAAATGTTCGCGCACCTCGAAGAACGTCTGCCGGAAGTTCTCCCGCGTGGCGCTGTTGATTTTCTGGATGGCGGACTTCAAATCCTCCTCGGCCTTGTTGAGATCCTCGATCTGCGAGGAGAGGTAGGACTGCCGGGCGGTCAGCGCCTCGTATTCCTCCGGCGCGGCCATGTTCACGTTGCCCAGGCTGGCGACCCGGCGCTTTAAAAACTCGATTTTCTCCGGCTCAGCGGCCTGCGAACCGTACTTGTCTCGCGCCTCGTCCGCGGAGAGGCCCAGCTCTTCGCTCAGGCGGCGCGCAAGCGCCTCCCGCGTCGCGCGCAGGGAGCTGCTTTCAACTTCCAGGGAATGAAGCTTATCCTGCAAATCTTCGCAGCGATCGCGCAGCCCGCGCAGGGATTCTTCCTTCTCGGCCACGGCGGACTCCAGGTCCTGCAGGCGCGAAGCCTTGCCTTGGGCGGAGATCTCGAGCTCCGACAGCGTTTCCACCAAGCTCTGGCGCCGCGTCTCAAGATCCGCGGCCCTTTCGGCCATTTCCGTCTTTTTGGACCGAAGCTCCTCTTTCTCCCGCTCGCGCCGAGACAGCGCGTCCTCCAGGCTCGATTTTTCCTGGGCCAACCGCTGAAGATCCCTCTCCAGAAACGCGGCCTTGTCCTGCGCCGCTTTAAGCCGGGAGCGGACCGCTTCCAGTCCGGCACGGGCCGCGGCGGACTCCTCCCTGAGGTTCCCAAATTCCTGCGCCGCGGCGTTTTCCCGGGCCTTTGCCTCGGCCTCAAGGCCTTCGGCCTGGGCGATCTCGCGGTTCTTGGCCGCCATCTCTTCCTTAATAAGAGAGGAGCGCTTGAGCCCTTCCGTCGCCTCCGACTCGGAAACGGCCGCGGACTGCCGCGCCGCATCCAAGGACGCCGTCCGCTCCTGGACTTGGGCGGCGGCGACTTTTTCCTCGGCCTCGGCCGTGGCTAACGCCGTTCGTGCGGCAGCGAGCTCTTCTTCCATCCGTACGATGGCGGCTTCCGCCTCCGCTTTTTCTGCCTCAAGACGCGAAGACTCCGTTTCCTGCTTCGCGACGGCCTCGCGCAGAAGCCCGATTTGGGCTGGTCCTACCGCGTTCTCCGGCGCCTGCTCCGAACCGCCGCAAACCCAATGATCGGTAAACAGCGTCTTGTCGAGCGAGTAGGCCTCGCCCAGCAGGAAGCGCGCGATTCCTTCATGAGCCGGAAGAACGCTCAACCGGGAGAGCAGGGGCAGCGCCTGGGGAGGATACTGGCGCTCGGCCAATGCGGCTGAAATCGTGCTGAGCACGAGGAAGCGGCCGCGGCCGCGGCCGGTCGTGCGCAAAAGCTCCACGCAGGCCTTAGCCGCCACGGAATCCTCGCAGACGACGGCGAAGAGGCGCTCGCCCAAGGCGTCCTCCATTTGGGCGGCGGCATCCTCGGGCATCCGAAGAAGATCGCCGACCATGCCGATGACGCCGGGGATTGCGGCGCCCAAAACCGTTTGGGCCCCCGCCCAATAGGAATTTTCTCGGCCGCGGGCTTGCGCCGCCTCAAGCCGCGCCCGGGACATCGTCAATCCCAACTGGCCCGCGGATGCGGCGTCCTCGGCTGCCCGCCGTCGCTCTTTCGCGGCGGAAAACTCTTTTTCAAGCGCCGCGGCAGCTTCCCGCTTGCCGGCGGATGCGGCTTGACGCTCCTGCCAAGCGGCGCCGGCCGTCTGCAGCTCCTGCCGCAGCGCCTCCACTCGCGCCGAATCTTTTTCCAGATCGCGCAGGCTTTGGCGCGTCGCAAAATCCTGATTGGCGAAGTCGGATTCCAAGCGGGATCGTTCCCGCCGCAAGGACAGCGCGGACTCCGCGCTTCGCAAAGCCTCCGCGCGCAAGGCTTCCATCGCGCTCTCGATCTGCGCACAACGATCGGACAAATCTTTCGCGCGCGATTCCTCGCCGGAGAACTCTTCGCGGGCGCGGCCTTCTTCGGCCCTAGCAGCCTCCGCCTCGGACTGCGCCCGGCCCATTTCGGGTCCCGTTTGCTCCAGGCGCGACAAAAGCTCAGTGGTCTCGGTCTCGATGGCGTCGAGGCGTTTTTGGGCCTCGCCGGCGGTCTCTTCGCAGAATGACTTCTGCGTCTGCGCGCCGGAAATTTCGGCCTTGGTCTCGGAAATGCGGCTATTGGCCGCAATCATTTCGTTTTGCGCGTTGGCCTTCTCAAGATTCATGGCCGCGATACGCGCGCCCTCGCCGTCGACCTCTACACGCAGGCGCCCCAAATCCTCCTCCATCGGCCGGCTCTGCGACGCGGCCACGGCGATGCGCGCGTCCAAGTCCGACATTTGCCGCAGGATTTGCCCCGCCTCCAGCGCGGCCAGCTCCTCCTTGTATTTCTGATAGAGCTTGGCCTTGCGCGCGTCCGAGTCGAGCTTGCGGACCTGCTCGTCGATGAGCGCGGCGGAGTCGCGCAGGCGGGAGATGTCCGCCTCGACGCGCTCGAGCTTGCGCAGGGCCTCCTCGCGCTTGGCCTTGTACTTGGAAACCCCCGCGGCCTCTTCGAAAATGGCGCGGCGATCCTCGACGTTGGAGTTCAAGATAAAGTCCACTCCGCCCTGGTCGATGATGGCGTATCCGCCGCCGCCCAGGCCCGTGTCCATAAACATTTCGCGGATGTCGCGCAGTCGGCACTGGGTCTTGTTGAGAAAATAGGCGGACTCGCCCGAGCGGAACAGCCTGCGCGAAACGGTCACCTCGGAGAACTGAACCGGGAGGGTGTTCTGGGAATTGTCGAAGGTGAGCGTCACCTCGGCCATGGACAAGGGCTGGCGCTTGGCCGTTCCGGCGAAAATGACGTCGACCATCGAGTCGGCGCGCAGGGACTTCCAGGACATCTCTCCCAAACACCAACGCACGGACTCCATGATATTGGACTTGCCGCAACCGTTGGGTCCGATGATGCCGGTGATTCCGGGGCCCAAATCCAAGTGAGTTTTCGCCGCGAACGACTTGTAGCCGACAATGTCTATGGATTTAAGGTGCATGATCTCCCCGGAACCAAGTGTCCATCTTTTATCATTAATTGCTCAAGACCGCTTAAATCGTATTTTTAGATTATATACGATTTGATCCGAAAAAATCAAGCATTCCCATCGGCCTTTGTAGTAAAATAGCATGGAAATGAAACAAGAAATTCTCATCCTCTCGGGCGCGCGCACGCCCTTTGCTGTCTGGAGCCGCGGTGAGAAGCCGGAAGGAGGCAAAGGCGGGGCCCTGGCTTCCCTGGACCCATTCGACTTGGCCGGAACGGCCTCGTCCGGCGCCCTTTCCCGGGCGGGACTTTCCGCGCGCGACCTCGACTTCATCGTTTTTGGAAACTGCTATCACGTGGGCCCCCACGCCTGCTACGGAGCGCGCTATGTGGCCCATCGCCTCAAGGCGGACACGGGGCTGACCGGCACGACCGTGAATCTGGCCTGCGGCGCGGGTTTGGAGGCCGTGCGCGTCGCGGCGGAAGAAATCGCCTCGGGCCGCCACTCCCTGGTCCTGGCCTGCGGCGCGGATGTCTCAAGCCGCGTGCCCTTAAGCACCTTCGTTCCTTCTTTCAACGACGTCTGGTGCGGACGCGCCATCTCGGAGACGTCCCAGGCCGTGGCGAAAGAACTGGGCGTCTCCCGCCAAGCGCAGGACGCCTGGGCCGGACAGAGCCACCGCCGCGCCGCCAAGGCGCGCGCGGCGGGGCTTTTCCGGGACGAAATCGTGCCCGCGGCGGACGCGGTCCAGGACGACGCCATCCGGGAAAATCCGACCGAAGACTATTTCGCGAAATCTAAAATTCTCTACGAGGGCGGCAACGCCACCAGCGCCAACACGCACGCCATCGTGGACGGCGGCTCGGCGCTCGTCCTGGCCGACGGCAAGGCCGCGGCGGGCAAAAACCCGCTGGGCCGCC
>JAGWJU010000085.1 GCA_028865585.1 Elusimicrobiota bacterium
CCCGTCTCTCCGCTCTGGCACACCGCCTCCTCAATGGGAATTCGGCCCAAAATCGGGGCGCCGTATTTTTCAGCGACCGCCCCCGCCCCGCCGCGGGAGAAGATGTCGCTGGTCTTTCCGCAATGGGGGCAGGAAAATCCGCTCATGTTCTCCACTACGCCCAAAAGCGGGACGTTGAGCTTGGCGAACATAGCCGCCGCACGGCGCACGTCCGAGATCGCAATGCTTTGCGGCGTGGTCACGATGACGGCCCCGGCCAGGGGAACGCTCTGGCATAAAGAGAGCTGCACGTCGCCCGTGCCGGGCGGCAAATCCACGATCAAATAGTCCAACTCGCCCCATTCCACGTCCCTTAAGAACTGGGTCACGGCGCCGTGCAGCATGGGGCCGCGCCAAATGACCGGGGCGTCCGCGTCGGTTAAAAACCCCATGGACACCATCTTCACGCCGTAGTTCTGCGCGGGCGCTATTTTCCCCTCGGCGCCGGGATGAAGCTCCCGGTCTTGCACGCCCAGCATCTGCGGCTGATTGGGGCCGTAAATGTCCGCATCCATCAATCCCACGCGCGCGCCGTCTTGGGCCAAGGCCACGGCCAAGTTGCAGGCCACGGTAGATTTGCCCACGCCGCCCTTGCCGCTGCCCACCGCTATGATGTTCCTGATGCCGGAGGGCGCCGCGTTTTCCAGGCGCGGATCTTTCTTGACGGAGGCCTTCATGCGGATGTCCACGTTCGTGACGCCGGGCACCTTCCCGAGCGCGTCCCGGGCCTCCAACTCCATCATGCCCTTCAACGGACACGCCGGCGTGGTCAGGATGTAGTCGAACGAAACCTTGCCTCCCTCGATGGAGAGATTCTGCACCATGCCCAAGGAAACGATGTCCTTCTTAAGCTCGGGCTCCTGGCACGTCGCCAGCGCTCTTAAGACTTCTTCCCGGCTTGGCATGGGCTAAATCCTGAAGAGCATCTCCCGATACTTGGGGAGAGGCCAAAGCGAGTCCGGCACTAAGCCCTCAAGACCGTCAACCGCTTCGCGGACGGGGTCGAAAAGCGGCTTGACCTTATGGCAATAGGCCAGAGCCTTCTCGTGGGCGTCATCTATTTTTTCCGCGGAGACCAGGGCCTTTTTGATCTCCTCAGCGGCCGTGATGGCCTGCGCGATGAGCCCTGTCACGCGAGAAAGGATCTCCCCTTGTATTTTGAGGGCGTCGGTCTGGCCCGGCAAGACCTCCGCGACCCCGCGCAGCGTCGCGGAGAACTCTTTCTGATACGCCGCGGCCGCGGGCACATAGTGCGTCATCACCATTTCGATGACCAGCTTGGCCTCGATGTCGATCTGCTTGGCGTATTTCTCGAGCTGGATATGCCGGCGCGAACGGGCTTCGGTTTCGGAAAGAACTCCCAGCCGGGCAAACAGCGCGAGGGATTCCTTGCGCGCCAGGCCGTCCAAGGCCTCGGGCGTCGTCTTGACGTTGGGCAGCTTGCGTTTGGCCGCTTCGGCCTCCCACTGCGCGGAGTAGTTGTTCCCCTCGAAGCATACGGCTTTGGAGTCCCGATAGTACCGGCGCAGGACTTCAAGCGCCGCGTCCTTGAAGGTCTTTTTCGTCTTCAGCAGCTTGTCGATGTCCTTCTTGGCCTGCATCAGCGCGTCGGCCACGATGGCGTTTAAGAGCGCGATGGGCACGCCGATGTTGAAGGAGGAGCCTACGGCGCGGAACTCGAACTTGTTGCCCGTGAAGGCAAAGGGCGAGGTTCGATTGCGATCCGTATTGTCCTTCAAGATCGGCGGAATCTTGTCGATGCCGATGGAGATCCACTCGGGCTCGGTGCCCCTGGTGGTCACTCCCTTCTCCAAATCCTCCAGCACGCGCGTGAGCTGCGCGCCCAGGAACACGGAGATGATGGCCGGCGGCGCTTCGTTGGCGCCCAAACGATGATCGTTGCCCGAGGACGCGATGGCCGCGCGCAGGATGCGCGAGCGGTCGTGCACGGCCTTGATGGTCGCGACCAGGAAAATCAAGAACTGCAGGTTCTCCTGGGGGGTTTTGCCCGGCGAGAGAAGATTCTTTCCCGTGTCCGTACCCAAAGACCAGTTGAGATGCTTGCCGCTGCCGTTGACGCCTGCAAAGGGCTTCTCGTAGAAAAGCGCCGCCATCCCGTGCCGAGCCGCCACGCGGTGCATAACGTCCATGACCAATTGGTTGTGGTCCGTTGCCACGTTGGCTTCCTCAAAGACCGGCGCGCATTCGAACTGATTGGGCGCGACCTCGTTGTGCCGCGTCTTGATAGGCACGCCCAGCTTGTAGAGCTCCTTCTCCGCGTCGGTCATAAAGGTGAAAACCCGCTCGCGGATGGAGCCGAAATAGTGGTCCTCCAGCTGCTGGCCCTTGGGCGACGGCGCGCCGAAGAGCGTGCGGCCGCAGAGCATCAGATCCGGGCGTCCCTCATAATACTCCTGGTCGACCAGGAAGTACTCCTGCTCGGCGCCGACGGTCGAAAAAACCTTGGTGGCGTCGGCTTTGAAATAACCCAGGATATCCAGGGCCGCCTTATTGAGCGCCTCAATCGAGCGCAGAAGCGGCGTCTTGGTGTCGAGCGACTCGCCGGTGTAGGAGATGAAGACCGTGGGGATGCACAAGGTCGAGCCGCCGGGCGTCTCCAGAATGAACGCCGGCGAGGTCGGGTCCCAGGCGGTGTAGCCGCGCGCCTCAAAGGTGGTGCGCAGGCCGCCTGAAGGGAAGCTCGAGGCGTCGGGCTCCTGCTGCACGAGCTGCTTGCCCGTAAAAGTCTCAATGGCCTTGCCGCCCTCGGCCAAATCGATAAAGCTGTCGTGCTTTTCGGCGGTAACGCCGGTCATGGGCTGGAACCAGTGGCAGTAGTGCGTCGCGCCCTTGGACATGGCCCAGGTCTTCATGGCCGAGGCGACCGCGTTGGCCGCGTCCAAATCAAGAGGCTTGCCGCGGTGGATGACTTCCTGAACGTGCTTGTAGGTTTCTTTTGGCAGGAGGAGCTTCATCGTCTCCTGGCCGAAGACGTTGCACCCGAAATAATCAGAAACCTTCGCGGCCGTCCTCCCGTGAGAGCGGCCTGAACCCTGCAAATCGCTGTCCGACTTTCCCAATCGCGTCGCCGGCATGTGTTTTTTCCTCCGCATAGGGGGATCGCGCGGCCCTAAGGCTCGCTTAAGGCAATGATACTATTTTTTATTGCCGTCGGAGGCGGGCTTAAAGAGCGCGGCATAGCGGCCATAGCCTTCTTGCTCGAGCTTGGCGGCGGGGATGAAACGCAGGGACGCGGAGTTGATGCAGTAGCGTTTGCCGGCCGGGGCGGGCCCGTCGTCAAAAACGTGTCCAAGATGAGAACCTGCGGATGAGCGCACTTCGGTGCGCTCCATGCCGAAGCTGGCATCCTCGCGATAGGCGATGTCCTTTGGATCGAGCGGCTTGGTGAAGCTGGGCCATCCCGTGCCGGAATCGAACTTATCCAAGGAGCTGAACAGCGGCTCGCCCGAGACCACGTCCACGTAGATGCCCGGCTCGTGGTTGTTCCAGTAGGCGTTGTCGAAGGGCGGCTCGGTCCCCCCCTCGCAGGCGACGCGGTATTGCTCGGGAGTCAGCTTTTGCCGCGCGTCCGTCGGGCACGCCTTATTTTTTCCGGTTTCGCTCATGGTTTTCCTCCCGCTGCAGGACGCCGCGCCGGCCAAAGCAGCCGCACCGGCTAAAACCCACGCGGCCGCCCAACCGCTCTTCGGCATTATTGAAATGTCCGCCTTGTGTTCCCGGCCTTCAGTTCGTAGAATGGTCGCGGCCGTCACCTCAGTTTAGCACCCCCGGCCTCGGAATTCCAGAGTTGGAGATTAAAATGCTGAAGAACAAGAAAATCGCGGTCATCGGAGCCGGGCACATGGGCGAAGCCCTCATCGGCGGGATGGTTTCCGGCCGGCTCATCAACGCCAAGGACGTCGTGGCGACGCGCCGCGATGCCGCGGCCATGGACGAGCTCAAAAACAAGTGGGGTGTGCGCGTCAGTTCGGACAACGTTGCCGCCGCCAAAGGCGCGGACATCATCCTGCTGACCTTGAAGCCCCAAGTCGCGGCCGCGGTCCTGGGCGAAATCGCGCCGGCGGTGGATAAGAACAAACTCGTCATCAGCGTCATGGCAGGCATCACCACCGCCGCCATCAACAAGCGCCTCAAAAAGCCAAATCCGATCGTGCGCGCCATGCCCAATACCCCTGCCTCGGTCAATGAGGCTGCCACAGCGCTGTGCGCGGGCGCCCATGCGGGCGAAGCCCACCTGCGCGCGGCCGAAATAATTTTCAAGTCCGTCGGGAAAGTGGAAGTCATTCCCGAAAATCTTCTCGACGCCGTGACCGGTCTCTCGGGATCGGGGCCTGTCTACATCTACATGGTCATCGAGGCCCTGACCGACGGCGGAGTCAAGATGGGCATTCCCCGCGCGGCCGCGGCGCGCCTCGCCGCTCAGACGGTCTACGGCGCCGCAAAGCTGGTTCTTGAGACCGGAAAGCACCCCGCCATCCTGAAGGACGAGGTGACCACGCCCGGAGGAACGGCCATCGCGGCCATCCACGAGCTCGAGTCCAAGGGCCTGCGCACGGTCCTCATGGATGCGGTCGTGACCGCCACCAAGCGCTCCAAGGAGCTCAGCGAGATTTACGGCTGAGGCCGCGCACGGTCGCTCCGCAACTTCAGTAGTCCGTCAGGACTTTCGGAGGCCAAGCCACCCGCACGGCGTTCAAGACCGCGAGCAAGTCAATAACCTCCTGGCCGACGGCGCCGGCCAAAGGCGGCAAAAGCCCCCGCGCGGCCAATCCCATTCCGATCACGCTTAAGGCCATGCCGCCCAAGGCGCTTTCCAGCGCGACGGTGCGCATGCGCCGGCTGATGTGGATGAGTTCGTCGACTTTGCCCAAGGATGACGCCATGACGACCGCGTCCGCGGCGGCGCCGGCCACGTCGCTGCGCGTGCCGAAAGCGACGCCCACCGTCGCGGCCCTCAAGGCCGGCGCGTCGTTGATGCCGTCGCCCACGTAGAGCGTGTCGGCCTTCTTCGCCTCCTCGGACACGATGGCGACTTTTTCCTCGGGCGTTTTCTCGGCCATAATCTCGTCGATGCCCAGGGATTGGGCCAAGTAGCGCACCTCGGCCTCCCGATCGCCGGAGACCATCATGACCTTGCCCACGCCGTGAAAGGGCTTCAAGTGCTCCAAAAAGCTTTTGCTCTCGCTGCGCGGCTCATCGTGGAAGGAGAACGCCGCGGCGAAGCGCTTCTCCACGAGAAGAACGCATTCAAGGCCGCCCTCGGGCGGCGGCAGGGTCAAGCCCAAGGATTGGGCGTGCGCCCGCCCGGTCAAGCGCGCGGCGCGGCCCTTGACCACGCCCCTCATCCCCTGGCCCGCCTTGGCGTCGATTTGGCCGGCCTCCAAGGGCAGGACGTTTTCCGCCTTGGCGGCCGCCACGATGGCGGCCGAGAGCGGATGCTTGGAGTACTGATCCAGGCTCACGGCATACTGCAAAACCTCAGGGCGGGAGAAGCCCTCCGCCCAGGAAATGCCGGTCAGCACCGGCCGCCCGTAGGTCAGCGTGCCCGTCTTGTCGAAAATGACCGTGCGGCAGCGGATGAGGCGCTCCAAGGCTGCCGGATTCTTGACGATGATGCCGTGCTTGGCCGCGAGGGAAATTGCGCCCAAGACGGCCACGGGAATGGCGATAAGCAGCGGGCAGGGCGTGGCGATGACCAGAACCGCGAGGAAGCGCTCGGGCGAGCGGCTGAAAACCCAGGCGCCGACCGCCAGCGCCAAGGACAGCGGCGCGTACCACATGCCCAGGCTGTCGCCCAAGCGGCGCAGACTGGGTTTCTTGGACTCGGCCTCCTCCATGATTTTGACGATGCGCGCGTAGCGCGAGTCCTTGGCGGGCTTGGTCGCCCGAATCACGAGCGGCGTTTCTCCATTAATGGCTCCCGAGATGACGGCCGAGCCGGGCGCCTTGGCCATCTCGTAGG
>JAGWJU010000086.1 GCA_028865585.1 Elusimicrobiota bacterium
GGAGAATATCCAGCGTGAAGACTTAAATCCCGTTGAAACCGCGCAAAGCTATCTCAAACTCGTCGAAGACTTCGGTTTTTCGCAGGCGGACCTCACCAAGATTCTCGGAAAATCAAAAGCGGCCGTGTCCAACACCCTGCGGCTCTTGGATCTTCCCGAGGATATGCAGCAGGCGCTGGCCGAGGGGAAAATCACCGAAGGCCACGCGCGAGCGCTCTTGGCCATTGACGGGGAGGCAGAACGTCGGCGCGTTTTTTCCGAAATGCTGGCGCGCAAAATGTCCGTGCGCGAGGCGGAGGCGTTGTCCCGCGGCGCCAAGCCTTCCGCGCCGGCGCGGCGCGGCGCGGAAAAGCCGGCGGACATCCGCGCGCTGGAAAATTCCCTTCAGGAACAGTTGGGAACAAAAGTGGAAATCCGAACCAACTCGCAGCAAAATCGCGGCCGTCTCAGCATCCACTTCTACTCTCTCGAGGACTTCGACAGAATATTAAAAATCATTAAAAAATAATGATTTTTTTAATCCTTGCCCTTGCGTTCTCCCCGCTCAAGTTTGCGGCCGCCCAATCCGGGCCACCGGCCGTTTCAACGGATGCCGTCCTGCCGACGTACATCGCCTTGGAACCGGACATCCGCCGATTCGGAAAATTCGCGAGCGGCGGCCCCGATTCAAACTGGTACGTCGGCTTCAATAACGCCTGGATCGTCAAGCTCCCCACGGCGCCGGCAGGACAATTCGTCCGCGCCTTCATCGGCGCCGAATTGGGCCGCGCCAAGACGCAGCCGGATCCGGAGGCGCCTTGGCGGCGGGACGCCGTCGACGGACAAATCTACATGGCGATTTCGCCCGCGCCCGCGTTCTCTCCGGAGCAAAGTTATTTCCTGGCGCAGACCGAGGATCTCCCGCGCGAGCCGGACCCTCAAACGAACGTCGCGGGCGTGGGCGCGGCGCGCTGGTTCTGGGCCGAGGTGCCTTTAAGCCAAGTCAACGCCAGCGGCCCCAACTACCTCATCATATGGTCGCCCAGCCCGTCTCTAAGCGCGGCCGCCAATTCGCCCATTCTTGCCGCCTCCGATCAGGCGTCGTCTTTTTGCGATCCGGCCGGCTGCGCCTGGAACAACAACTCCATCCAGGGCGCGCCGCCGCGCCAGCCGGAGGGCTCTCTCCAGACCCCCCTAAGCAATTTAATGCCCGCCCTGGCCGTCAAGCTCGTTCCCGCGGAGGGAAAACGGGCGGTCGTCGTTTCCAATCTCCGCGTCGCGCCCCAGGAATCAGGCGTCATCGTTGAGTTTTCCGTTTCCGGAGCAGACGTTTCCCGCGCCTGGATTGAGGAGTCTCCGGACGGCCTGGATTGGCAGCGCGTTGGAACGTTCTTGGAGACTCCACCCTATATCGTCACCTTGGGCGCGCGCGCGGCCCCAAAATCAGGGCAGTTCCTGCGCGCGGCCGCCGAGGACATCAGCGGCGATCGGGGGCACAGCGCCGCCTATGCCGCGCCTTAAAAAAAACGGCCGCGGCCTGGCCGTCGGCGTGGTGGGCGCCAGCGGCATGGTCGGCCGGGAGCTTCTGTCCGTCCTGGAAAAGAGCCGGTTTCCCGTCGGAGAGCTCAAGGTTTTTTCCTCGGGCCGCGGCGCCAAGAGCGTTTTGTTCCGCAGCCGCCGCCTTCCGCTCTCCGCGCCGAGCCTTGCCGCGCTCCGCGGCTGCCGCCTAGCGTTTTTCGTGAGTTCAGACGCGGTCTCCCGGCGCTGGGCCCCGGCCTTGGCCGCGTCCGGCGTCTGGGTCATCGACGACAGCTCCGCCTTCCGCCTCGATGCGAACGTTCCCCTCGTCATTCCGGAAATCAACGCCTCCGTTTTGCGGCGCGATCGCCGGCTCGTCGCGGGGCCCAACTGCACCATGTCGGGTTTGGGCTTGGCGGCCGCGGCGCTTGACCGCGCGGCGGGGCTCAAGGACGTCCGGGCCGCGTCCTACCAAGCCGTTTCGGGCGCGGGACTCTCGGCCTTGCGGGAATTTCTCTTGCAAGCGCGAACCGTGACGGGCCGCTTGCGCGCCGAGCGCGCGGATCTCTTCGCGCCGGCGCTGCGCTCCCTTCGCCCCGCGGTTTTGCCGCGCGCCATCGCCTTCAACGCCGTGCCGCAGGTGGGAGACTTCGCGGCGGACGGCTACTCGAGGGAAGAAATCAAGGTCGCGGCCGAACTCCGCAAGGTGCTTAGATCGCCGCGTCTCCCGGTCAGCGTGACCGCCGTGCGCGTGCCGACGCTGCGCGGCCACGCCTTGGCCGCTTGGCTGCGGCTCAAGCGCCCTCTCTCTCTGGCGCGGGCCCGCGCCGTCTTAAAGAAGGCCGCGGGCGTCGTCATGATGGCCGCTCCAGATTATCCGACGCCCGCGGGCTGCGCCGGGCGCACCGAGGCCTTTGTGGGGCGGCTGCGCCGAGGAGCGAGTCCGAACGAGATCGCGCTCTGGGTGGTTTCCGACAACCTGCTCAAGGGCGCGGCGTCCAACTCACTCCAAATCGCCCAAGAGCTCCTGCGCCGGGGCTGGCTTTAGGCCCGGCCCCGCGGGGGGAACTACTGCGCCTTGGCTTTTTGGATGCTCTTCTCGAGCGCCTGGGTCTGCGCGTCGGCGTTCTGGACCGCCGTCTGGGCGCCCTGCGCCGCCGCTTGCGCGCCTTGCGCGTCGCCTTTCAGGCCCTGAACGTAGGCTGCGGCCGCCTTTTGAACTTGGTCCACCTGCTTGATGTGCGTGTAGACGAACCATGCGCCCACGCCGACGACCGCCAAAAGAACAAGAGTCTTCATGTCCGCCTCCTCGATGGTTTGATTTAAGACAAATGGTCCGCGCCGAAAAACGGAACCAGCGCCTTGGGCAGCCGAACGCGGCCGTCCTTTTCTTGAAAATTCTCCAAAATGGCGGCGAAGAGCCGGCCCACCGCGACGCCGCTGCCGTTGAGCGTATGTACGAACTGGGGCGCGGCTTGCGGCGCGGGACGAAAGCGCGCGTTCATGCGCCGCGCCTGGAAGTCGCCGCAATCGGAACACGAGGAAATCTCGCGGTAGCGGCCTTCCGACGGCATCCAGACCTCCAGATCGTAGGTCTTGCGGCTGGAAAAACCCATGTCCCCGGTGCACAAGTGGATGACGCGGTGGGGGATCTCAAGGGTCGTCAGAGCGGCCTCTGCGTCGGCCGTAAGGCGCTCGAGCGCGGCTAAAGAGTCTTCCGGCTTCGTCACCCAGACCAGCTCGACTTTGTCGAACTGGTGGTTGCGGATAAGGCCGCGCACGTCCTTGCCGTAGGAGCCGGCTTCCTGGCGAAAGCACGGCGTGTAGGCCGTCATCTTGAGCGGAAGCTTTTCTGCCGGCAGGATTTCTCCGCGCACGAGATTGGTCAAAGGGACTTCCGCGGTGGGAATGAGATAGAGCGGCCGGCTCTGCTCGCCGCCGCTCTCCGAGGTTTTGTACAGATCGGCCTCGAACTTCGGCAGCTGCCCGGTTCCTTCCATCACTTCAGGAAGAACCAAATAGGGCGGATGAATTTCATCATAGCCCGCCTTCGCGTGCAAATCGAGCAGGAACGCGGTGACGGCGCGGATCAACCTGGCTCCTGCGCCGCGCCAAAGAGCGAAGCGCGCGCCGGAGAGCTTGGCGGCGGCTGAAAAGTCCAAAAGTCCCAACTTCTCGCCCAGCGCCTGATGATCGAGCGGCTTGAAATCGAAGGTCTTGGGCGTCAATCCCGTGCGGACGACCGGGTTATCCGCCTCGCTTTTGCCGACCGGTACGCTTTCGTGGGGGAGGTTGGGAAGCTCAAGAGAGGCCTGGCGGAGCGCCGCGGATATTTTTTCCGCCGCTCCGTCCTCGCCGCCTCCCGCGGCGGCTTTGGCTTCGGCCACCTCGGCCATGAGCGCCGCGGCCTTGGCTTCGTCCTTGGCCGCCTTCGCCTTGCCGATCTCCTTGGAGAGCGCGTTGATTTTCGCGCGGGCTTCCTCGACGGACTTCAAACTCTCGCGGTGCCGGGCGTCCAGGCGCAGCCACTCCTCCAAAACGGGCAGCGCGGCGCCGCCGCGGCTTTTAAGCCCCGCGCGCGCGGCCTCGGGGTTCTTGCGCAAAAGCGCCGGGTCGATCATGGCTTGAATCCTATCTCGCCCGAAACCGTCTGAAGGGGGCGCTCGTCTCCGGCCCTGGGCTCCAACATGGCCTCAAAGCGCAAGCTCTCGGCCACGAATCCAGCCGTCTTGAGCCGCGACAAGGTCTGGCGCAAAATTTCCGGATCGAGCGGCACGGCCTTGGACTCGTCCGGCAAAAGCCGCGGGATGCGCCACTCGTCCATCATGAACGGGACGGCCCAGGCCGCCTTCTTCGGATCGGACTGCGGGGCGATCTTCATCGCGAAGTCGTAACGGATGAGGATGCCCTCGGCCGGCGCAGTCCCTTTGTTTACGGCCAGAATCCGCGGCCGAATGCGCTGCGCGGCGCGCGGCGTCGAGATCTCAATTTCTTGGATAGGAACGAAGTGTGCGCGACGGAGATCCAGGGTCTTTAGCCCGCGCCGCGGCCGAAGCGCGAACCAGCCGGCGCGCGCCAAGACGACCCCGCGCGACGCGGGGCTCTCCGCCCGCGCGGCCGGAACGGCGAGAGCGGCGGCCAGAAGCGCCGCAAAGATCCCCCCGCGCTTTCGGGACAAGGCTATTCCTTATCCTTATCTTTTTTCAGCGGCAGCTCGGGCTCCGCAGGAACGACCGCCGGCTCGTTCGCGATGGGCGCCACGCGCGCGATGCGATCTCCTTCTTCCATGCGCACCAGGCGCACGCCCTGCGTGTTTCGAGAAATGGCTTTGATGTCCCTGCAGCGCAGGCGAACGGCTTTACCGTGCTCGGTCATGACCATGAGGTCGTCCTCGTTGGTCACCAGCTTGACTCCCGCCACGGCTCCGTTTCTTTCGGTGGCCTTAATGGTAATGACGCCGCCGCCGCCGCGGTGCTGCCCGCGATACTCGGAAAGATCGGTCCTCTTGCCGTAGCCGTTCTCGCAGACCGTCAGGAGAGTTTTCTTGCTTTCGGGCGGGAAGGACTCCATGCCGATGACCTGGTCCTTCTTGTCGAGACGGATGCCGCGCACGCCGCGGGCCGAGCGGCCCATGGGGCGGACGTCCGATTCCTGGAAGCGGATGGACATCCCCGCCTTGGTCGCAATAAGCACTTCGTCCTTGCCAGAGGTGTGCTGCACCTCGACCAGGATGTCGCCTTCGTCCAAGGTGATGGCGATGATGCCGCTGCGGCGGATGTTCTCGAAGTCCGAGAGCGGGGTCTTTTTGATGGTGCCGGCGCGCGTGCACATGACGAGATAGGTCTCGCGTCCTTTTTTCTCCTCGAAGGAGCGGATGGCGATGACCGAGGAGGTCTTCTCCTCGCCGGTGAGCGCCAGCAGGTTGACCACGGCCTTGCCGCGCGAGGTGCGGTTGGCCTCGGGAACCTCGTAGGCCTTCAGCGCGAAGACCCGTCCGCGCGTGGTGAAGAAGAGCAGCGTGGCGTGCGTGTCGGTCACGAAGAAGTTCTCGATGAAGTCATCCTCTTTCAACTCCGCGCCCATGACGCCCTTGCCCCCGCGGCCTTGCGCCGAATAGGTGGAGACCGGGATGCGCTTGATGTAGCCGCCGCTGGAGAGGGAGATGACGACCTCTTCCTTGGCGATGAGATCCTCCAGCGTCATCTCCGCGGCCTCGGTGGTGATCTGGGTCTGGCGGGTCTTGCCGAACTTTTCCTTGACTTCCTCGAGCTCCTTGACGATGATGGCCATGACCTTCTTGACGTCGGCCAAGATGGCCTTGAGTTCCGCGATGCGCTTGATGAGGCCGTCGTACTCTTCCTTAATCTCATCGACCGAAAGTTTGGTGAGCTGATGCAGGCGCATGTCCAGGATGGCCTGGGTTTGGGCTTTAGAGAGTTCGAACTCCGCCATCAACTTCGTGCGGGCTTCGTCCGTGTCCTTGGCGCCGCGAATAAT